>SFPH01000009.1 GCA_004552115.1 Bacteroidales bacterium | reverse complement strand
AGGCAGAATGCAATGTTGGCGCTGTTCTCGGACGGGGCGTTCACAAGCGGCTCTCCTCCCGCAATCGGGCCGACACCTGCGAGATAGTCCGCATAGAATGAGGCCAGTCTCTGGCTGCCGTATGCTCCCTCGGAAATGCCGAAGAAGAAGAATCTGTTCGGGTCAATGTCGCTGTCCCCGAGGAATATCTGGCGGATAATCTTGTCCCAGACATACTGCTTTCCCTTCTGCCACCAGCGGTAGAAACTGAAGCCGTCCGTGGTGATTCCGTTCGGTATGCGTGGCACGAAATAGGCCGACGGGCCTGCCTTGACATAGTCCTGCGAGCAGAGACTGTAGCCTGTGTTCCACTCGGATGACACTCCGCCGGAGCCGTGGAGATATACGAATGCAGGGAAGCCGTTCTCAGGCTTTGAGCCGCCGCCATAGCCCCAGTGATAGTTCATCTTGACTACCTCATTGGTATTGTACCAGTATGTGCCGTCAAATTCCCATTTCGTCTCGAGTTCGACAGGAAGTTTGAAGTAGCCGAAGTCATTCTCGCTGTCGAAGGCAATGATTTGCTGGAGCTTCTCCTCGGAGAAAGACTCGTTGGCTGCCTTCCAGAGCGACCATACGCGTTTTTGCGCGGACTCAATGTCATCCGCATTGACAAGGTCGCTTGCGGAGTAGGTATCCATGCCGGAACCGGTGTATCGCTTCATGCTGCCGAGTTCATCGAGGAAAAACTGCTTGATGGCATCCTCCGTGCTCACAGGCGGCTCATTTTCGCCTCCTTCGCCAGGTTTATCCTCACCAGGATTGTCGATACCCGGCTTGTCGTCTCCATCGTCCACGGCAATCTTGTTCTTGTCCGAGCAGGAATACAAGGCCGGAACGGCCGCAGCAAGGCTCAAAATTAAGAATAATCTAAATATGCGTTTCATAATGTGCTTATTGTCAACTGATTAAAATTCGCCCACGCTCCAGATTCCGTCGCCTCTGCGCTTGAACCATACGTCCACTATCTTGCCGAGCTCCATCGGCGTCCTGTCGGTCTCCTGCATTACTCCGGCACTGGAGGTGGCATTGTACATCATTTTCTTAGAGTCATATACCACGCATTTGTTCGCCTGGTATCTCACATCCTTCATGTTCACCACGATCACGCTTCCGTCATCGAGTCCCAGGGCGGTCCACCACATATTGTAGTTGCCCTCTCCGCTGAGGCTTATGATATTGGCCCTCAACGGCTTGTCGAAATATGCGGATACAGGGAGGGTTCTGTTCCTGAGGTCATAGACGTAGAGCTGGTCGCCCACTGCCAGCATTGCGTAAGGGCAAGGATAGGTGTTGTAGACATACGTCAGGATCTCCCGGAAGTCCCTTGATTTCCTCGATGCGGGCATTGGTAACCTTGTACTCGAAGTTGCCCCTGCCGAAATTGGTCCTGCTGATCCACATTTCCTGCAGGAAATAGCGCCCGTCCCGCTTGAATATCACGAAGGTGGAGGTGTATTCCCTGACGAAGATGGTGCCGGTGGAATAGCCGATAGTGAATACCTTTTCGGCCGCGCTCATGTCTTCCGGGCTGATGTACATTGACTGTGAGCCGTCGTCCGAGCTGACCGTGGACTCGTTCTGGATATTCAGGATCGGAAAACTGTGGCCTGCTCCGACATCGCCCTCCTGCATGTCCCATTCTACTGAACCGCCGGAGTCGCATACGTGGAACATCCTTTTGCGCCTGGAATCATAGACCACGCAGGCGTTCGGGCTGATGCTGAACGGGTGCATGTACAGGGAGCATCCGGATACAGCCTCTCCGTCGTATTCGAGCTGATTGTTCAGGAATTTTCCGGAGTGGAAGAGTTTGTTGGAATTCTTCACCCTGGTGTAGATATGGCCGTCCTGGTCCGTGACAAGGTCCACTCTCGTCATCATCATTGCCTGGCTGATGAAGTCCATTCCCTCCGGATAGGAGCCGCCCGGGAAGACAGCCTCAATGCTGCCCACAGGGTCTTTCCTGAAGGTCTTTCCGTTGATGTCGATGGCTCCGCCCTTTGTCATCACGAGAATCTGGCCTACGGTGGTCTTGTCGTGGCA
This sequence comes from Bacteroidales bacterium, assembly GCA_004552115.1. The sequence continues at coordinate 8,466 of SFPH01000009.1, read as the reverse complement.
GTAATGCTCGTGGATGCCGATCGGCCCGGCTGGGAGATCCTCTCCGTTCTCCGTGAAGTACAGGTCAGGATATTCCACATAGGACTTCATTACCATTCCCGGATTCTCGTTCCCCTCCTCGAGGCCGGCGATTCCGGCCACGTCCTCGCTCTTCCATTTGATGAAGGAGAGGCTGCTTTTGCCGTTCTCCTTTTCGGAGAGCACAAGTACTCCGTATGCGTCGTACACCGCCTTGACATTGACGGTGACCCCGGCGAATGTCTGAATGTCCGTCACCGGGTCCGTCACCACCAGGAGCAATGTCTTCTTGTCAATGAGTTCGTCCGGGGTCCATTCGAAATCCAGTGTATTCCACTCGTCCCTTGTCTCCCCTTCGAGAGAGCCCAGGTACCAGCGGTACTCGAGCCGTTCAGCATCACCCTCGCCGGAGACGAAGTTCAGTTTCGGGTGGATCGAGATGGTCTCCCCGCGCGTGATATTGTAAGGATTGGCGCAGTTAAGGTTGATGCTCAATGCATTGGCATCGTGATACTCGTAGTTGCCCTTGTCCTTGTAGCAGCCCTGCAGAACCTGGAAGAGCGCCAGGACCGCCATTGTTTTCAATATGTTTCCAAAGAGATTCATAGAGATTCGATTAGATGATAGGTAACTCCATCGGCGAACCGTCCTCCTCGGTGATGCCGTTCTCCTCAATGTATTCCTTGAACCCGAGGACGAGTTCGCGGAGTTCCGACGGCTCAAGGTCCGAGATATCTGTCAGTCCGCAATAGTTGTAGAAGGCATTGTACTTCGCCGGGGTGTACTCCCCGAGGTAGCAGAGCGCAATGAATTCCGTCCACCACTCAGGCTTGAGCGGGGTGTTGTCGTAGATGACCTGTGCGGTGAGCTGGTCCTCATATCCGAGATTGAAATGCTTGCCGGCAAGCAGGAGAATCGTGAGCGTAACCTTTTCCTCATCCATTCTCGGAGTCTTGAACAGCTTGATTTTCAGGTCAGTGGTGATTTCTCCGGCTTTCAGCACAGGAGTCTCTATTGCATATTCGTTCTCCTCTGCCGTGGTCTCTTCCTCCACTACGGCCACCTCGAAAGGCCTGTCGTAGCCGGTGACGTGTCCGATGAGGTTCACCTTGAAGCTGACCTCCATCTCCGACGCTCCCGCATAGGAGGCGAACGACTTGGTCAGATGGGCCAGGTCGATGGACTCACCGTCCGCGAAATCCTCCTGCTGGATGTAAAGCATGCTTTTGGCCGTGAATGTCGGAGTCTCCTGCTCCCTGCATCCCGCTATGGCGAGAATTCCCGCCAGGGCCATATATTTTACGAAATTTCTCATACTCTAGAAAATTGTCTCGTTCTCAGGCATAGGGAAGTACCACCAGGTCTCCCTGAAACTGTCAGAGGTGTCCCAGGCATTCGGGGCGACATTGAGTTTCTTGCAATAGAGGAAAATCTGCCCTTCCTCCACGAATTCGAGCCTGACGTCGTTGAGGAGCTCGTTCCGGAATGTCTCCGTATTGCCGATTTTCCCTGCAAGCTGGTTCTCAGGTGCGCTCCTGCCTACCTGGACTGTCTCGATATAGTCGGCGGCCCTGTCCCAGAGGGCATCGTCGGCAGCCTTTTCCGCCAGGATGTAGTACATCTCCGAGAGCCTTATTACCGGGATGATGTCCTGCGTGGCAGTGGTCAGGTCTCCCGACATTGACGGGGTGGTGTATCGGGCGCAGACATTGTTGCCGGCAGTGTTCTTCTTCACGAGGGTGCTCCATCTGTAATCCGATGTGGATGAGCTTATGAGCATGCTGTACATCGTATTGAGCTGGAGGGTGGTGCCGGTGGAGCGGAAGCGGTTGTAGTCGTCGATGAGGGTGGACTTGCTCACTCCGAAGATGAGGTCGCTGCTGAGCTTGTAGTCGGCCTGGGCATCCTCCGTTGAGGTGAACGTGAAGAGTTTTCCGCCCGGCGAAGTCGCATCGATGACAATGCGGGCGGCCCTGGCGGCCTCCTCGTGGTTGCCTGCGTAGTTGTAAACCCTGGCCAGCAATGCCGTGATGGCGTAGTAGTTCATCCTGTATCCCCTGAATGCGAAGAAAATGTCATCTGTCTGTGGATAGGCGCTGCTGTAGGTCTTTCCGGAGAACCGGTATTTCGTCGTGAGCCTGTACTGGTTCAGGTTGTCCGCAAGGTCGTATCCGGCCACGAGCTCCTGAGCCGCAATGTAGTCCGCAATGATTCTGTCAATGAAGGCCGGAATCTCGAGATAGTCGGCTATGTCCTTCGAGAACTTGTCATAATAAGGCAATGCCACAGGCAGTTTTCCCTCCTCGTCCGGCTTGTAGAGATCCGGAGTCGGGGCAAAGTAGACCAGGATGAGGTAGTGGCAGAATGCCCTGATTGCCAGGGCTTCTCCCTGTATGAGATTGCGCTCCGCCTCTCCGCCCTTGAACTTGCCGGCCGGCTCGTTCCCGATCTTGTCGAGGATGTTGTTGCAGTTGGCGATGGCGTTGTAGGCGGTGGACCATATTCCGGAAATTATGCCCTTGACTCCGTTCGTCGTGTAGGTGTAGCTGGCGACATCCTTGTAGTCAAGATTGTTCTTGTATGCGGAATTCCATTCATGCGTGTGAGCCAGAGCCTCCGTCATTCCATAGGACAGCTCGCGTCCGTACAGGGATGTGGAGGAAAGCTTCAGATAGATTCCGTTCAATGCGGTACGGTAACCGTCTCCCTTCGAGAACAGGTCGTTCTCGCCCATAGTGTCGGCAGGCTGGATGTCCAGCCATTTGCAGGATGTGGTCCCGAATGCCAGGAAAGCTGATGCCAGGAGGATTATTCCTCTCTTCAATATGCTGATTTTCATACTCTTCTGAATTTTAGAATCCTACCTGTACCGAGAAGTTGACCGACCTTGCGAAAGGATAGCTGAGACCTCGTTCCCTCTTTACCGAGGAGATGTTGAAGATGTCATTCACTCCGGCTTCAAGGCGGAGGAGGCTCATCTTCCATCTCTTTATCATATTGCGGTCGAAATCATAGCCTATGGTGATGGAAGAGAAGTTGAGGTTGTTGTACTTCTGCACGAATCTGGAGGTAGGTCTCGTGCTGGTGAAGCCGTAGATTCCCGGCTCCATTCTCTTGTACTTGGCCACCTGTCCCGGTGTGCTCCATCTGTCCGTCAGGACCCTCCTGTCCACATTGGACTGGTAGATGCTGACTCCCTCGACCTTGGTGGCAAGGGTGGAATTGTAGCGGTCTCCGCCGGCCTCGTAGAGGAATGAGGTATAGACCGTGAAATTCTTCCACTGGAAATTGAATCCGAATGAGCCCTGCACTTTCGGGTCGGTCACGCCGAGAACCTGCTGCTCGGAGGCCGACCACTCATTGGTGATCTTGCCGTCCTTGGTCAGGAAAATCTCGTCTCCGGTGGCCGGGTCGATGCCGAGGGACTTCATTCCCCAGATGGAATTGAGGGAAACTCCTTCAACATACTGGGTGAAAGGCTGGGATGCCTCTTCGGAATTGTTCCGGAATCCCGCCATCGCCTCCTGAACCCTGCGGTTGTAGCTTGTGAGGCTCTCCGCCACCTTCCTGAGCCGGTTCTTGTTGTGGGCCAGGTTGGCGTGGAGGGTGAGGAACATATCTTTGGTGCGGATGACCTCGGCCCTGAGCTGGAGCTCGACTCCCTTGTTGGTCACCTCTCCGATATTGTCCCTGAAGCTGGTGAATCCGCTGGAGCTCGGAAGGGTCACGTCATTGATGAGATCCTTTGTGAGCTTGCTGTAGTAGCTGAACTTTGTGTAGATGCGGTTCTTCCACAGTCCGAGCTCGAATCCGGCGTCAAGCTGGTCGGTGACCTCCCATTTGAGGGCGGTGTTGCCCATGGACATCAGGGAGACTCCGTATCCGGTCTTGTACCATTCGTCCGTGTTCACGCTGTACGTTGTGAGGGCCGCGTAGGCCGGGAAGTTGATTTTTCCGGTCCTTCCGTAGGTGGCCCTCAGGCGCAGCATCGTGACCGGGGTCGATTTCATGAAGTCGTATTTGTGGATGTTCAGACCGGCTCCGGCAGCCCAGAACGGGGCGAACTTGTTGTCCTTTCCGAATGACGAGTTTCCGTCAAGCCTGCAGGAGGCGTCGAGGAGATAGATGTCCCTGTAGCTGTAGTTGACTCCCGCAAGGAATCCGACTGTGCGGGACAGACTCTCTGAGGATGAAGGCTTTCCGGTGATTTCCTGGGCGTAGTTGATGGAGTCGAAGCCGCTGGAAGGGAAGCCGAAGAATGCGGAATTGACCGAACTGCTCTTGCTGTTGAGGATGTTCACGCCGGCCTGTCCGTTGACATTGTGGTCGCCGAACGACCTGTTGTAGGAAAGGTAGGTGCTGAAGTCCCAGGAGAGCCTTTCGGAGTCTGTCTTGGTCAATGTGCCCGAAGACGGGTTCGAGAGGTCCAGAATCTGCGAGTTCTGCTTCGACCTCGGGTCAAGGAAGCGCCTGGAGGCTGACATTCCCTTGGTAATGCTGACCTGTCCGTTCAGGCGGAGTCCGTCAATGATGTACCAGTTGACGGAGAGGTTGTTGGTGAACTCCTGGTTCTTGGACTTGCTGTAGTTGCCCAGGCTTGCCTCGTAGAGCGGGTTCTTCCTTATGGATGTGTAGATACTCCAGTCCCGCAGCGATTCAAGGTATTTCCCGTCGGCGTCGAGGTATTCGTCATAAGGCTGGGCCTTGGTGTAGTCTGCGAATGAACCGTAAGGGGACTCCTTCGAGTCGGTCTGGAGGAAGGAGGTGTAGTTCTTGATGGACAGCTGTTTATAGACATACTGGATATAGACTCCGGCGCCTGTCCTGTTACGCTGCGAGCCCTTCATCACGCCGTCCTGGTCCGCATACTGGAGGTCAACTCCGAAACGGAACGAGCTGCTTCCTCCGTCAATGTAGAGGGTGTGCTTGTGGTTGAACGCCGTCTTGAGCGGCTTGGAGAGCCAGTAGGTATCCACGCCCTTGCGCACATTGGTGAGCTTGGCATTGTATTCGGTAAGCCTTTCCACCAGGTCTGACGGCACTCCCGCCTTCTCCGGGTCATAGCAGCCGGCAAGCAGTTCGGTCTGAAGCTTTTCCTCGGCATTCATCAGGTTGTAGTCGCTGAGGTCCGGCGAGTCCACCGAGCCCACGAGCTTGTAGGTCACCTTCAGTTCGCCCGGCGAAGGGGCCACCGAGGTGATGACAATGACACCGTTGGATGCCCTGGAACCGTAGATGGCAGTGGCGGCGGCATCCTTCAGGATGGTCACGTTCTCAATACGCTCAGGGTCCATGTCGTAGAACTTCTGCACGGAAATCTCGAATCCGTCCAGAATGAAAATCGGCAGGTTCGGGTTGTTCTCGAGATTGGCCTTGCTGAGGTCTTCCACGTCGAGTTCCTTGGTTCCCACTCCGGACTCGCCTCGGATATATACCTCCGGGAGGGAGTTCGGGTCGGAGCCGTTGAGGTTGTTCTCCTTGATTCGGAATGAAGGGTCGAATGACTGGATGGCCTTGATGACATTGGTCTTGGAGGCCTTCAGGAGCTCTTCCTTGCCTATGGAAACGGTGTTTCCGGTGAAGCTCTCCTTCCTTATGTTGGCATATCCGGTCACGACCGACTGCTCGATCTCGGACACGTCCTCGGCGAGGGTGACATTGATCCTGGTCGTGCCCGTGAAGGTCACTTCCTTGTTGACCATTCCGATGCAGCTGAACACGAGTATCGGCTTGGCCTTGACCTTGTCCGCCGGAATGACAATGCTGTATTCTCCGTGGGCGTCTGTCATTGTACCTCCTGAAAGATTGTCCTTCAGGTAAACCGTGACGCCCGGAAGCGGCTCCTTGCCCTGGTCTATGACCTGTCCTGTGACGGTCACGCTTCCGCTCTGAGCCGACGCTGCCAGGCCGCCCAGCAATGCCGCGAGGCTGACAATCGCTTTCTGCAATATGTTCCGAAATGGTTTCGGACTGATTTCTGGCATATTGTGCTGTGTTTGGTTGATTATTCCCGGTTTCTGTCGGGGATTTCCAAAATTACCGAACCGGGACAGGCCAGGCCTGTGAAGGTCTTTTCTTGTCCCGGTGAAATTTCAATGTGGGTGCTGTTACTGAATCTTCTGGCAGCGGACTGAGAATGCCGATGCGGCGCTCCACTTGGCTGACGGATCCACAGCGTTTGCTGCGACATTAGGGTCGTATGAGATTCTGAGGCAGTAAACGTATGCGCCTGGGTTGCCGTTGTGATAACGTACATTGGCAGACCAGTACTCTCCATACAGTCCGCCCTTCATCTTGTTCTCTCCGGTAAACTCACGGAAACCAGGAGTAGGATACCAGGTCTTGCTGCCGTCAGCGAGGGTGAATCCTAAGCTGTTGTTTGTATTGTTCAGATCTGTGGTCGTGAATCCGGCCTTGGCCCAGATTCCGTCATCTCCTCCGTCAGGCACTCTCCAACCTGCTGGACAAGGGTCATAGACAGTCTTGGTTCTCTGCCATCTGGTGATATCCTTGATTGCATCTGAACTCCTGTCGTCATAGAGCCAATCGCAGGATCCTTTACCATTAGGATTGTCCCAGTTGCCCTGGATGAAGGTCTGCGGATGGGCAATGGCATAGGCGATGGTGCCGGTGGTCTCGGTGCAGCTTACGAGCTTCTCCTCACCTGTAAAGGCGGAAAGCTTGGAAACATCAGCCTCGCAGCAGCCCATGAACGGATCCTTTCTTCCCCACTGGTAGAGGAGGCCGAGGGTCTTGGTGGTTCTCGCACCCGCCTCGGTCGCGCCGAGGTTGCGGTCCATCATTGTACCCGCATCGTTTTTGTAAACGTGCTCCGCAGGCTGGTCGGTAAGCCAGATGTGCCAGGACCAGATAATGTTGCCGTCAGCGTCCTTCAAGGCCACGAGAGCATTGCCCTTGGTGTAGGTGGCAGGTGTGGTGAAGCCGACATAACCGTCCTTCCAGCATACTCCGCTGACGATCGAGCCCTTTGCAGGCATTTCGTCGGTACAGAAAGACTCCCAGAGGATCTCAGCCTTTGCTCCGGACAGTGTCTGGGACTTGTCATTGCCTTTGACAGCCTGGAATTTGTAGGTGCCGGCCTTGGTGACAATGTAGCAGTTCGCAGACTCGCCGGCCGAGAGGTCCTCAGCCTTGCTCATGTCAATGTCGGCTTCTTCCTCATATACGTTGCCGCCGGTCTTGAACTCGATCACGTCGCCGAATGTGTACTTGTCGTCAATCTTGCAGTATGAGCAATAGTAATATGTCTTGTCCTTTGCGAGACCGGATACGGTGATGGTGAAATTGCCGGATGCGTCAGGCGTGCCGGCCTTCTGCACGGTCACGATATCAGGATCTCCCACCTTGTTAGGCTTGTTGGACTCTGAATATGATACTCCGGCCTCCACTGTGCCGTTTCCGCTGACTTCGAGCTTGCCTGTCCAGGTAACGGTGGTCCCGTCAATATTCGGAGTCCTGAGGGTAACCGTGGCGGTTGTAGTCTCCTCGCCAGGATTCTCCGGTTTATCATCCGGATTATCTGGCTTGTCATCCGGATTGTCTGGTGTTTCAATCTTGCTGTCATCTCCGCAACTTGTCACTACGAGGGCTCCTCCTGCCAGAGACAGGGTCACAAGAGCCGCGGCTAATTTTGCCCAAAAGTTCGTGCTTTTCATAACCTATTAATGTACAACTAATTAATGATAATTCCTCCATAAAAATAATAACCAGCATCAGCTCATGTCTCTCCGGTCCATATTCCTTCCCTCATCAGTCCCGCAGCTGCGGCTGCGCTCTTCCCCCGTGAGAAAATCTGTCCTCGGAAATTTGATGCAAATCTGAGTCAAGTTACTATTTTAATTAATAAATACCCATACGGGTGGAGTCACTAAACTACCCGCTACCCCCAAATATACGAATTTATCCGGTTTTGACGTGTTTTGATGAAAATTTTTTTGCGGGAATAACGTTTTAGTCAAGAATGATAATTATTCTGTTCCGAGGTCGCGAAACCATTGCCCCGGCAGGATCGGGGCGGCGGGACTCATTCCGCGGCATCCGGAATCTGCCATCTGCCGTCCACCCTGCCTGGATGGGAAGTCGGAATTTCGAAGGATAATCAGCCTCCTGCAATGCTCCGGAGGGGATGGAATTGGCTGATGGGGTACCTTTAGGACATGCACCCCCGGCCGGTCGATTGCAGAGAGATTTCCCGCCCTCGTGCAATTCATCCAGGCAGGGCGACCTTTGCAACCAGGTTGCGACACGTATTGAGTATCTTTGCCATCTCTGAACATTATTCTTTAGAAGTGAAAAACATTTGGACGATGAAAAGATATCTGCTGGCCATTGCCGCCGTGGCATTCGCATTGACATCCTGCGGAGGCGGTTCAGGCCATCATTCCCACGAAGGGGATTATTCCTGCAATGAAGAAACGCATCAGCATG
>SFPH01000192.1 GCA_004552115.1 Bacteroidales bacterium | reverse complement strand
CTACATTGTCCTGGATTTCAACAATCCTGACAATGACGAGATCGAGAAGCTGCTTGCGGAGACTGCCGGCGCGAGGAATACATTCGTCATTACCCACGGGCCGCTTTTCCCGATGGACGAGCAGAACTGCAGATGGTTCTTCCACGGCTCCGCGAAACATACGGAGGAGCGCCGTCATTTCCGTGCCGAATTCGCGAAACGCAATGTGATCTGCCTCTGCGGACATTCGCACAGGACTAGGCTGACCGACTGGTGCGGAGACGGCGGACGCATCATCCAGATGGAGATGAACAGCGTATGGTCCAGCGATGCCAAGGGTGTCTACAAGGTGGATTCTGAGGGGCCTGAGGCATACGGGGCTCACAGGAAGAGCCTTGCGGAGATGCCGGACGGCAGCAAGATTGTGGACGAGTCCCCGCTTTTCGATGAGTACAGGCCGGGAATCAGGAGATATGTCAATTCGAACTCGGCAGGCTCATACAAGCTGAATGTCTCCGGAAAGCATTGCAGCATAGACTTCTATGCAGGGGATTCCACCCGTCGCTCGGAGACATTCAAACTCAGATAGATTGAGGCCTGGGTGACAGGCTTATTTTCCGAAAAGCAGTTCCATATCGTTCCGGATCAGGGCTTCGGCCGATTCCGGGACGAATTTCCATTGCCCGATGATGTCAGGGTCGCTGAATGATGCCATGCGGAATTCTCCATTGTCCCTCAGCCAGTTATAGAGAAGAATGCGCATTTCCTCGTACCGTCCTGTTATTCTGGAATCGGCTTCCTCAGGGCTGAGTCCCGCTCCTCTGAAGAGGAGGCCGCCGCCACCGCTGGCACGGTAGGATGTCATTGCCACCGTGTAGGTACTGTATTCGGAGAATGGCTTTCCGCCTGCCAGTGATGCGATCCGGACTCTTTCACCGAAGCCGGCGGTGACATCCACGGTGTAGTCGAGGCCCGCAGCCGAGTCGAAGTTGTAGGACCTGTTCACGAAATGCCAGTTCTCCTGGCCGCTTCTCTGGTCCGCTCCCTGACGGATCCTGAGGACGTGGTTTCCGTTTCCGGAATCCGGAGTCTGTATCCAGCCATCGTAGGAATACTCGAGGTAGTCCTTGATCTGACGTCCGGTCAGCTCCAATGTAAAGAGCTGGTTTTCATAAGGATAAATCGTGAATAAGTCATTGTATATGAGGGTTCCGGCCTTGATGGTCCTGTTGAAGGTGAGCGGAGCGGCGAAAGAGATGTCGGCTCCGGTACTGCTCAGGCAGACAGTGTGGATCAGGTTCATGTACGGGCACATTCCGGCGAATGAGGCCCTGGTCTCCAGATCGGTGTCCAGGCTGCCCACTTCCCTGACAGTGAAGGCTTTGGCATTTTCATAGTCGCTCCGGAAGAATTCCGTCATTGCGGAGTCGGGCTCCGAGGCCCTGACCCTTATTAGGTCGGTTTCCAGCTTGCGGCTTGTCACCTTGCCGTCCCTTACGGAGAGGGTCAACCTGCCGTGTCCGATTCTCCCGGCACGGCTGCCTGCATTGATGAGGCTGATGCTGTCCCTGTCGATGGTGATGGCGCTGTGGTCATGGCCGCAGATGAGGAAATCCACGCCACGAAGGGTGTTCAGCAGGTCAAGTCCCTGACTCTCAAGGGATGATCCGTCTCCGTCACCGGTGCCTGAGTGGACGGCCACGATTACTGCGTCAGGCTTTTCTTTCCTGCGGATTCTGTCCACGTCCTCCTGCACGAGGGGGATGAGGGAACGGAATTCGATGCCGCTCCAGAGCCTTTCGTCCAGCCAGGCTTTGATGTTCGGGTTGGTGTAGCCGAGGACGGCGACTTTCAGCCCGCCTCTGCGCAATACAGTGTATGTCTGGAAATATCTCTTTTCCCCGCTGAAGGCATTGCCGCCGAGGAATGGGATGCCTTTTGCCTTGAGTTCGGCAGTGACCCTGTCATATACGGGATGTCCGGTCTCAATGTCGTGATTGCCTACTGCAATGGCGTCGTAGCCCATGTAGGAGGCCAGTCTCGGGAACAGATGCGGGGAGAGGGTATCCACGTAGTTGGAATAATAGGCGGCGTTGTCGCCCTGGAGACAGTCTCCGGCGTCGAGCAGGATGATATTGTCCGCTCCGAGGGAATCCCTGTATTCCCTGATTACCGTATAGACCGAATGGAGGGAGTTTTTCTGTCCTCCGTCTGTGTAGCTGGTCGGGAACCAGCTGCCGTGCACGTCTGTTGTGGCGAGGATATCAAGCTGATAATCACCGTCTTTCAATTGTCTTCCGCAGGATGCTGCGGCCAGAATCGCCAATGCGGCTGCGAGGTAAGGTTTCATTTTCAAAATATGTGGTTGTTTATTGTACCTTCATCAGATGCCGATTATTGCGCCGGGTACGGAGCTTTTGCGTGTTCTCCTGCTCCGCGCGGTCTGCCTGCGGGGAGTTTCCGGGTTCAGGAGACGGTCCAGATTGAATACCAGGGAGAGTTTCTGCTGCATTCCCGCATAACGGAATCCGTCCGGGAAATGTGCGACGATACTGAGCCTCAGATCCAGAAAATCAGCGATATGAGGTTCGTAGAACAACTCCATCATATCGTAAATGCTCCATTCGTCTTCGCTGAAAGGCGTCACCCGGTAGAATGGCGAGCCGGTATATACGTTGTGACCGTATTTGAAGCCCCCGTCGTCAATGCTGTTGTAGAATGGCATAAGGTTGCGGCCGATGTAGAGATTGTTCCTCAGGCCGACATTCCAGTTTCTCAGGCCAAGCCCGATTTCCGCTCCGCCCGGAGTGCGGCCTCCGTTCTCAAGCCTCCTGTCGCTCTGGAACGACTGGTACCAGCTCAATGTCAGGGAGAGGTCCTGGATGCCGGCGAAATGCTCGAAGCCGAAGCGGGCGAATGGCTGGACAAG
>SFPH01000191.1 GCA_004552115.1 Bacteroidales bacterium | reverse complement strand
TGCTTCGGCAAAACCTCCCCGGAGGCTCGCCTCAAAAGACTATCAGACGAGAAAGGAAACAGCAAATTCCAATGTAAAGGTTGCAAATAAAAACGAGCGACAAAGCCAGACCTTTGCCGCTCATCGGTGGAGGTAGACGGAGTCGAACCGACGACCCTCTGCTTGCAAAGCAGATGCTCTAGCCAACTGAGCTATACCCCCGTTTACGTTTGCAAATATAGATACTATTTGTTAATTTAGCAAAATTAATTTCATATTTTGAGAGATTATGAACGATTTCGAAAACAGGAAAGGTTTGTCAGGCCATGAGGCCATCGGACAAGCAGCAGGAGAGGGGATTGCTGCGTCAGGCTGTGCGGGAACGGCAAGTGCAGGGGAAACGCAGAAACCTCACGTGGAAATCAGGCGCGCATATCCGGAAGATGCTCCGTTCATTGCAGAATCCGTGCTTGCGGCAATGGGATATGACAGAGACAGTTCCATTTCTCTCGCAGCTGAAGGAAATGACTCATTGCCAAAAACTTACGAAGAAGTCAAGCGGGCATTGGAAGATATTGCGGCCCGTCCGGATACATTGTACAGCTATCGCAATTCCCGCATTGCGACATATGGCGGGGAAGTCGCCGGAGTAATTGTCGGCTACGACGGTGCGGCTTACAGGGAGATGGCTGAGCTGACATTCGGCCTCATTGCCGGAAAACTTGGCACTGCGCCATTCAATCCGGGGGAGGAGACATGCGGGGGAGAGTATTACCTGGACTCCCTGCACGTCAGTCCGGATTTCAGGGGACATTCCATCGGAACCGTATTGATGCACAATGAGCTTGACATCGCCGAAGCATTGGGATTCAGGAAAGTCTCACTCATCGTCGATAAGGAGAAGCCTTGGCTTCACCGCCTTTATGCCCGGCTCGGCTTCGAGGAGGCGGGAGAGACGGTCTTCTTCGGGGAGAAATATCTCCGGATGATACAGGAAATCGGCTAGCGGCGCTCTTGAATGAGGGCCGCACCGCTTACCTCCTGGGGCACAGCTTTCCGCAATGTTTGTGAATCCGGGAATGCAAGACCCTGAAAAGAATCCTAAGGAAAACATCATGAATATGACACAAAACAATACAGAAACCATGAAAATCTCAAATCTCGCCGCATCTGCGGCGATAATCGGAGCCATCGCCTCTTCCTGCTCCGGGAATGTTGACCCTGTCATCAAGAGGGATGCAGAACTGGAAGCCAATGTTGAAAGAGTCCTCGGCAAGATGACACTGGAGGACAAGATCGGACAGATGGTCCAGATCAATATCTCCGAAATCGAGACCGACGGCAGGCTGGACACCGCGAAGGTGGCCGGAATAGTCAGAAAATACCGTGTGGGCTCGTTCCTCAATGTTCTTCAGGGAGTAAGCCAGTCAAGGCAGGTGACTGCGGAGACCATTGCGGAAATCCAGCGTATCTCAATGCGGGAGCTTGGCATCCCGACAGTGTTCGGCCTCGACATGATCCACGGGGCCTCCTATCTTTCAGATGCGACCTTCTTCCCGCAGGAAATCAATCTTGCCGCCACGTTTGAAAGGGGATATGCGGCAAAGATGGGTGAAGTCATCGCCTATGAGACCCGCGCGGCAATGGTGCCATGGGTTTTCTCTCCGGTGATGGACCTTGGCAGGGACCCGAGATGGCCACGCCATTGGGAAAGCTGGGGCGAGGACCCTTACGTCCAGTCGGAGATGTCTGTCGCCGAGACAGTCGGCGCACAGGGAACGGACCCTAATCATATTGACAATGAGCATGTTGCCGTAAGCATCAAGCATTATCTCGGATATGGAGTCCCTGCTACGGGAAAGGACAGGACGCCGGCCATCATTGCCCCAGGCGACCTCAGGGAAAAATTTTTCCGCCCGTTCCGGGAGTGTTTAAGGGCCGGAGCTCTTACATTGATGGCCAACTCCGCATCAATCAACGGCGTGCCGGTACATTCCAGCCGCGAATATCTTACAGAGTGGTGCAAGGAGCAGCTCGGCTGGGACGGAATGGTGGTCACGGACTGGGCTGACATCAACAACCTCTACACCCGCGAGCACATTGCAGCGGACAGGAAGGAGGCTCTCGAGATCGGAATCAATGCCGGTGTGGACATGATAATGGAGCCGTATGACCCTACGGTTTGCGACGAGCTCATTGAACTGGTGAAGGAAAAACGCATTCCGATGTCCAGAATCGACGATGCCGTGCGCAGAGTTCTCCGCCTCAAATTCCGTCTCGGACTCTTCGAGACTCCGGTATGGAGCGTGGACGGGTATGACCGCTTCGGCTGCGAGGACTTCCGCAATTCCTCATACAGGGCTGCCGTGGAGTCGATGGTGCTCCTCAAGAACGAGGGCGGCATTCTCCCGCTCAGGAAGGGAGCGAAAATCCTTGTCACCGGGCCTAACTCCAACAGGATGAGGACATTGAACGGTGGCTGGTCCTACAGCTGGCAGGGCGATGCCGCTGACCGCTATGCCGAGTCTTACAACACCATATATGAGGCGCTTGCGGAAAAATTCGGCCAGGCCAATGTGAAATGGGTTCCCGGCGTAAGCTATGAAGGAGCCAACTGGCAGTCCGAGAGCGAACCTGACTATGCTTCAGCCGTACGTGCCGCAGCCTCCGCCGATGTCATTGTGGCCTGTGTAGGTGAGAATTCCTATTGCGAGACCCCGGGCAATATCAATGACCTCAATCTTTCCCAGAAGCAGAAACAGCTCGTGCGCGAGCTTGCAGCCACAGGAAAGCCTCTGGTACTCATTCTCAATGAGGGACGTCCGAGACTCATCGGCGACATTGAGCCACTTGCCGAGGCTGTCGTTGACATCATGCTTCCGGGCAATTTCGGAGGCGACGCACTTGCCGCTCTTCTCTCCGGAGAGGAGAACTTCAGCGGAAAG
>SFPH01000190.1 GCA_004552115.1 Bacteroidales bacterium | reverse complement strand
ACGATTCTGGATGCGGTAAATCTCAGCCTGCTTCGCATTCACCGCCCTGTTTATCCGGGACAATTCCCTGTCGCTCTCCGCCAGAAGTTCCTTTCTGTCGGCTACCTTCTTCCGTATCAGTGTCAGGGAATTCAATGCCGAGAAACTCTTCTTGGAATTCTCCTTCAACTGCTTGTCTATCAATGCTATCTCGCGCTCGAGGGCAGCCTTCCTGCTCTCCTGTGCCCTAATGTCCTGAGCAAAAGAGCGGGGAGCCAGGAAAAGCATGGCCATCAATATGAAAATGATTTTCCTCATTCCTCTTCCTCCCCTTTTCTGGCCTCGGCCTGCTTCCGGTAGACCGCCGCCAGGTCATCCTCCCCAAGTGCCTCAAGCACAATGGAATAATGTCTGAGAATGGTAGCACTCTCCTTGCCCCCGTACATCATCGCATGCTTGAAAAAAGGCTTGGCCTCCGCCGGTCGTCCCAGCAGGTAGAGAATCCAGCCGTAAGTGTCCAGGTATGTGACATTGTCCGGCTCCGCATCCACCGTCTTCCTGCTCATTGCCAATGCCTTCTTGAGCTTTTTGCCGTTTTCGGCCAGGAACCAGGCGTAGTTGTTGAGCGCAGGCGAATAGTCCGGATATTGCTTCAGCAGGGTGTCATAGGCCTTGAACGCACTCTTGTCGTCACCGAGCTTGTGCTTCATATCCCCGATTGTGCTCCAGCTTGACACGAAGACGGCGCTGTCCCCCGGACTCGCAAGCAGCATCCTGGAGCAGTTGTCAATTATCCTGTCGTAATTCTTCAGCTGGTACTCGGCCGTATTGGCGAAATCCAGGAAGCCCGGTTCACTGTCGAATTTCCGGAACGCCTCCTCACTCTCGGTCACGGCATTCTCCCATTCCCCGTTGAAAAGCAGGATCCTGATATACTCCGCCGCAGCCACAGGATTGTCAGGACTGAGCTCCTTCATTGTCCTGAATGCATCGGCAGCCTTCTCCTTCCTTCCGGTCGAGAAATAATACAGTCCGGCGGTCTCCAGGATTGAAGTATCATTGGGATGGACCCTTCCGGCAATGCTCACAGTCGTGTCGAACTGCGGTTTGAAGGTATTGATGAACTGCCTGTCCGCCTGCCTGAACACGGCCTGGAGATAGTCGGCCTTGGCCGCAGCCGGAACCTGAGGATTGGCGGAGAGAGCATCGAGTGTCTCGAAATATTCGCCGTACTTCCTGGTCATCCTGTAGGCCTCCGCCTTGCCGAGAATGGCAGGAGCATAGTCCCTGTCAATGTCCAGGGCGGCATCGTAGCGGGCCAATGCCGTAGAGTCGTCATACATCCCCATGGCATAGTCGCCCAGGACTGCAAGCACCTGAGGGGAAGAATATTCCCTGCTGTATTCATCCAGCACCCTGAACGCCTCCTCGCCCTTGTCCTGACGGCGGAGAATATTGAATTTTGTCATCACAGTCCCGTCATTGCTGCCGAACTGGGTCTCAATCTTCTCGATGGTCTTAAGGGCCTCAGCAAGGTCATTCTGGCCGATGTAGATCTGCGCAAGGCTGTAGTAGAGATCCGTCTTCTTCGGAAAATCCTTCATCAGCTCCTTGTACATGTCGATGGTAAGTTCCGTCCTTCCGGTCATTCCGTAAAGTCCGGCAAGCATATACCTGTACCAGAAATTCCCCTTGTCCAGGGAAACCGCCTTCTTCAGGTCAGTCTCGGCTCCCGAGGCATTCTCAAGCTTGATTCTCGTCATTCCGCGGTAATACCAGGCGGCGTCGTTCTCCGGGGAAGCGGCAAGGATGCTGCCGAGCAGGGTCTCGGCCTCCCGGAGACGGCCTGTGCCACGTATTGGCGGTGGTCCCATCCGGTGGTTACCTGTACGTAGTTTCCGGCCTTTGCCCATCCCCAAAGCCGGGCTTGTGTCTGTTGCTGCAGCACGGCGTTGTCCCCCAGGATGTCGGGGAGTTCGACACCCCTGGCCGCAGGGACTGTGGCGAGGGAGGCAAGAAGGGTAATGAGTGTATTTTTCATTGTCTTCATGAACTGCCCCATGGGGCAGAAAGAATTTACATGGTGGTTTTCGGCAGCAAAATTATGACGTTTTTGCGACATGCACTTGCACTTTTTTGCCCGTTTTTTGTACAACATTGAAAAAAGTGGGATAACTGTGTTTTTTTTCTGCCGACGGTGCGTGAGGAACTGCTGCAGAGGGGTCGGAAGCTCTCCGCTCACTCTTTATGGCAGATGCTGCTTCCAAACTACGGCGGTGTCAGTGGGAAGCGTTCCCAGACCTGCATTGTTCGTACTGTTACGTCACGAAAGGGCCGGAAGGCTGGGCATCAGCGTGAGCACAGCGTTCCCGATACAGTGTGTAGGCAAATCCTATATTTGGGTTCTTTCGGTTAGTCTTTGCAAAAGGAAAGAGTATGATAAAGTAGACTAAATCCATACGGTTTGTCAATAAAATTGAAGGAAAACGGGCAAAAAACGGTCCTGAAAATGGCTTCGGAAGCCAGTAGCCTGCCGTCTGTGCTGGAAATCCACATCCCTGAAACGGGCTGTTTTCTACTGTTTCTCGGCTGGAAATTCCAAAAGTACGGACTTCTTTGGCACAAAGTACGGAGGTTTTGCCTCGAAAGTACGGATGTTTTGGTGTGAGAAGTCCGATGTTTCTGTATCCCCGAAGGGCAATATTGAGGCTTTTTGCGCCTGTTTTTGGTCTGAATGGAAGTTTTGGAGGCAGAAAGTGCCGTATTTTCCGTGCCGAAGGACCTCAAAGTTGCCTGTAAAGTGCGGTACGAGGCTGTCATCTTCTCCGACTTCGCTCTAAAAGCCATGCTGATGTCTGTCATTATTTTTTTAGGTTTTTTGTTGTAAGAAGGGCGAAGCTTTAATTACTAGACGTCAGGTTACTGAACTTGCATCAGGCCAACCATTTGAATATACGCGTGC
>SFPH01000189.1 GCA_004552115.1 Bacteroidales bacterium | reverse complement strand
CCGAGGTGGCCTCTATTACCGAAGGGATGCCGTCCAGATTGGCGAATATCGCCACGTGGTCATATTGCATGTCATTGTCATTGAGCGTGGCGGAGGTGATGGCCCTGCTCATCTGGGTGTCTCCGCCCGCGCAGAATATAAGGTCTCCGTCCTGCGGGGAGAATGAGTTCCGGGCGCAGGCCGCTGTCAGCATTGCCGCACAAAGGGTGAGTATGGTTCTCGCAGCTTTCATCCTTCAAGTTGTTCAACATCCGCAAAGGTATGTATTTTTGCAATTATATGGTGTGCGGCATCATATGCATTGACATATTTTATTGCCGGCAGCCCGTTAAGCGGCGCAAACCATTGCTTGCACTCACATTATGTGCTTGTGCAAATGAGGATGATTACAATTGAACCACCAACATAACAATTATGCCCCGTTTGAACAGATTATATAAACCACTAACGACATGAAAAAGTTATTATTATTCATCTGTGCCGCAATGATGATTTTCAGCTGCGGCAAGGAAGAGTCAGGAAACAAAACTGAAATCGACCCTGTAGAACCTTTGGGAAAGGCAACATGGGCCACTGTTGTCAAGGCGTATCCATTCCTGGAAGGCTTTCCTGTTTTTGACGGGGAAGTCGAGAATTGGCAGTATAAAGAAATCGGCAGCATGAAGACATTGACCTTCTTCGACTACAAGTGCGACAAGTCCGTGTCGACCACCTATTACGCCAAGTTCATACCTGCGGGCTTCACAAAGAGCGAAGGTTCTGAAATCTACCGGAAGACGGTGGACAAGAAGAATTACATCTTCAGCGGCAGCTATGGCGGCGGCAGTTTCGGCTTAAGTTTCTCCGTTGACTCCGAATAGGACATATAGGACATGAAAACGGGAATCATCACCTGCGCTTTGACGGCATTGGCCCTGTCGGCAGGCATCACATCGCACGCACAGACCGTCTCCGACAAGAAGGGAAAGCGTCAGAAGGAAGAGATTGTCAATGTCAGGGTATGGCTCAACAAGGGAGAGGACAAAGTCATTGACGGTTATCTCCGTTCGGCTCTTGTCAACCGCCCCGACAACATTGAAATAAGCCTTACCGCCGACGGCAAGAGGATGAGATATGTCAATGAAGACGTCGATTCCCTGCTTCTTGACGGTTCGGACAAATATGTGAAGAGGCTGGTCAAGATGTACGGAGCATTGGGCGGCCCGGCAAAGGTCGAATGGGTGCGTGAGGAATACCGGGGCAAAGGCATTGACCTGTACTCTCTTTTCACTGTCGAAGCCGAAAGGACAGGAAGAAACATCACGGTCGTGAGACCGGTCCGCTCGTGGTACCTGAGCATTGCCGGGGACATGGCCATAATGGTCGGATCCGATACCCGCAACAACATCTTTGACAAGGCTGAGCCGCCGATGTCCGGGGCAATGCTGAATATGTATTTCGGAAAGATATATGACTATCCGGAATTTGCCGCAAGGATACGGGAGGGCGAATTCAGCACGTTCATGGATGTCATCCATGCATGGGAATCCTCTTACGGAGGCACTGCTCTCCGCGTGGATGGGAAGCTCAAGGACGGGCAGGTCGGTGTCCAGGGAGGAATCGCCTCTTCCGACGCCAATAAGAACGTGGACTGGAAGCGTACCAAATCTGAGATAGTGTTCCCGAAATACACGAGGACAATCCAGGTCGGCGCCTCCCCTGTGATCGCGGAGTGGACAAAGGTGATGAAACATGCCACTGACGGCTCCAAATCCTCATTCAAGATGGCTGTCCCTCCGATAATGATATATTCGGACATCTGCTTCCTTGATTTCGGACGTTTCGGAAGCCTGGGCTGGTCAATAGGAGGCGAATACTCCCGCTACAGCTACAACTGGATGCTGGACAACGGCTATGGCGACAAACAACAGGACACGTACTGCAACAGAGTTGACTTTGCAGCAGGTCTTAGTTATCACATAACACTATGCAGCCGTCTCGAACTCTACGCGAGGGCGATGATCGATGCCGGACTGATCGGAGAACACACCACTGACCACGCAAGCGGAGAGAAGGCCAGTTCCACATTCAACAAGATGGACACGAAGATGGGTATACTGGCCACTGCCGGACTTCGCTGGTACTTCTGCGACAAGGCCGGACTTTGGGTAGAGGGCGGCCATGATGCAGGCTACGTGTCGGCAGGATTGTCATTCAAGTTCTGATGAGCTGGCGGGACGGAATATAGATGTTTTCTTTCGCGACCAAAATTTCATCTTGCGCCGGTAAGAACAGATGAATTGAATGAGAAAAGCTGAAATTCCAAGACGTGATTGACATGTCGTTTCTGAATGACGAGTGCAAGGAAGCTTATAAGCAGGGCATCACATCACGGTTGGAAAGAATATCAAATCAGAAATAAAACAGCGGGCAAGTCTTTTGAAAAACCAGAAAAGGCGGAACATATATATAATGTTCCGCCTTAACTATTTGATTATTAAATAATTAACTACTAATATTCCTCCTCGTTGAAAAAGAAATCGTCCTTGGTAGGGTAGTCCGGCCAGATGTCCTCGATGCTCTCGTAGGTCTCGCCGTCGTCCTCAAGTTCCTGAAGGTTCTCGATTACCTCCTCCGGTGCGCCGGAACGGTTGGCGTAGTCAATAAGTTCGTCTTTGGTTGCCGGCCATGGAGCATCGTCCAGGCTGCCGGCGAGTTCAAGTGTCCAATACATATCAAAAAACTTTTAAAATCTTGTTGTTGAGGCGCTTCCTGAATCAGGCCATTGGCCCGCTCATCCGCTTCAGCCGCAAATATAACTATTTTCAATATAAATGGGAAATGATATGTATATATGCGTTGACTTTTTTCGTGCCAGCAGAATATATCTTTTCGTGCCAGCAGAATATATCCGGAATGCCACAGCATTTAGAACCTGACGGCGAGGCCGATTCCGTTTCCTGTTGGCCCGAATGAGACTTCGGTGCCCGTCTTTCCGCTATTGTACCCAGAGGCGATTTGCTTGAGGTTGCTGCGGCCGCCGCAAAGGGTGGCGATGCCGGAGGCCAGAACGCCGCCCCCGAAGGCATTCACGGCTATCCCGGCGTATAAAGGAACCGGCTTTCCGAACGCTGTGGTAATCAGTCCGACGTAGCAGACGTATAGGGAGGCTCCGAGGGTGCATGCTCCTATCGGGGTTAGGATGCAGCCGGCAATCCGCTGCTTCCTGCCGCGGCAGTATTTGGAATAGTCTTCTCCGACCAGCATCCTGACTTCCTCGTTGCTCAGTTTGCTCCCCTGCAGCTCCAGATGCCCTTTCCTATAGGTCATCATTGAAGTTTCTGTCGTGTCTCGGTACTGGCCGCGGGCAATGGAAGGGAACAGGAATACCATCAAGGTGGAGATTGCAATCAATGTAAATAGTCTCATGGTTACTTACAATTTGATTCTTTCAATGAACTCCTCCGGAGAGAAA
>SFPH01000188.1 GCA_004552115.1 Bacteroidales bacterium | reverse complement strand
CACAGCCGCCGCAGCCGTATCTACGACACGGCTGTGGACCCGAGCTTGCCATCGAGCGGAGAGTGGAGAGGAATGAGTGGATGAGTGGACATCGTAGGCATGAACACCATCATCACTCCACTCAGCACACCCGGCATAGACAGCGGCAGGGTGACCCTGGTGAAAACCTTCAGCGGACTGGCCCCAAGGTCTTCAGCCGCCTCCGCATAGCTCTTGTCCATCTTCAGCAGTATGTTGTAGATGGGATAGATCATGAACGGAAGGAAGTCATATACCATACCGAAGATCAGCGTACCCTTGCCGAGCGGAATCTTCAGCATATTGAAAAGCTCGGTGGTGGCGAGAGTCCTCATCAGGGCGTTTATCCACATGGGGAGTATGAAGAGGACTATGGTCACGGCCGACTTGTTCAGCTCCCGGTTGGAGAGTATCCACGCCGCCGGATAACCCAGCAGTATGCAAATCAGAGTGGTCTCTATGCCCACCTCCAGCGAGACCGCGAAGGTGGCCAGAGCATCCCTGTCAGTAAAGAACTTCGCAATGTTGGCGAAGGTGAAGTGACCGCTGCCGTCCTGCAGAGCATAGAGCACTATGAGCAGGAGAGGCAGAACCACGAAGAGCACCATAAATATCAGATACGGGAGGCTCCAGATACTCCTCTTACTCATCCCTGCGCTCAATCTTGATGGCATCCGCAGGCAGGCTTATGCCCACGAGGTCGCCCTTGTCCCAGATGTCATCGGTGTCCACAAATATGTCGTCACCGAACTCGCTGCGTATGGTCAGATGGTAGTGATTGCCCTTGTAGAGAATGAAATGTACCTCTCCATCCAGCACGCCATCTTCCTGATGGTCAAGGAGTTCCACCTTATCGAAATCGACGGTGGCGCGCACCTTGTCGCCCTTTGAAAGGCCTTCGCACGGGAGGCACTCGAAATCCACACCAAGCATCCTTACCCTGGATTCGGAAAGCATCTCCCCGTCGAAGACGTTGGCCGTGCGTTCCTTCTTCATTACCTGGATGTCGTATGGCTTGATGAGCATTCCCACCTCGGAACCCACAGGGAAGGAATTGTAGTCCTGTATCATGATTTCGTAACCTTCCTTGGTCACTACCGTCATTTCATAATGGACTCCCTTGAAGATGCAGGTGGTCACGGTTCCGGTGAACTGGGCCGAATCCAGCTTGTTCATTATGTAGATGTCTTCCGGACGTACGACTATATCGACCGGGACATTCTCGCCGAAGCCTTCATCTACGCATTCGAATTCGTGGCCTATGAAGCTGACCTTCCTGTCCTCGAGCATCACTCCGTTCAGTATGTTGGACTCGCCGATGAAATCGGCCACAAAGGCGTTCACCGGTTCGTTGTAGATGTCCGAAGGGGTGCCTATCTGCTGGATCTTGCCCTCATTCATCACGACTATGGTGTCGGAGAGGGTCAGGGCCTCCTCCTGGTCGTGGGTGACGTAGATGAAGGTGATGCCCAGCTTCTCATGCATCTCCTTGAGCTCTATCTGCATATCCTTGCGCATCTTGAGATCGAGCGCCGCCAGAGGTTCGTCAAGCAGCAGCACCTTTGGACGGTTCACCAGGGCACGGGCTATGGCTATGCGCTGCTGCTGACCGCCTGAGAGACTGTTGACGTCACGATCCTCGTAGTCGGACATCGACACGAGCTTGAGGGCCTTCTTCACCCTCTGGGTTATCTCTTCGACAGGCAGTTTCTGGAGCTTGAGTCCGAAAGCCACGTTGTCATAAACGTCGAGATGAGGAAAAAGGGCATACTTCTGGAACACGGTGTTCAGAGGCCTTTTGTACGGCGGGATTCCGGAAATGTCCTCGCCCTCGAGCAGGATGGTGCCCTCGGAGACAGGGGTGAATCCGGCAATCATCCTGAGCATCGTGGTCTTTCCGCAGCCGGAAGGGCCCAGCAGGGTGATGAACTCGCCTTTCTTTACGTAGAGATTTATGTCATCAAGTACCTTCTTGTCGCCGAAGGATTTGGATATATGCTTGATGTCTATTATGATATCCTTTGGATCCGCTTTCATTTCCGCTATTTGGAATAAACACTGAAATTATATGTCAGGCCAACGCCTATGGCAACTGTGCCGTCGAGACTGTTCGCCGATACAAGAGCGTGGAAACGGAGGTCCTGGCTGTCCTCGAGAGGATACCAGTTCACGCCCACGCCTCCGAAGATGTAGTTCTCCGGAAGTATGTCCTCATAGAAGGGACCTACGAGCACCGGATTGCGGAAGCGCTCCCAGCCGGCTTTGCCGAAGAGTTCGACCTTGTCGTCGAAATTCCAGCTCAGAGTTCCCATGAGGGACATCTCCTGGTCGAAGAAGTGCTTTGCACTGGCTGCACGGTTCATCCAGTCCACGCCTATCGTGAGATCGGACACGTAGAACTGGTTGCCCAGTGATATTATGTTCATATAGGAATCCCTTCCGTACTGGACGAAATTGGTGGACCAGATGCCGCTGTACCAGTCATATTCTCCGTATGCACAGAGGGAATATGCGCCGTACTGCCTTTCCTTGAACATCATTCCGCCGAATGGCGAAGTGGTGGCCTGGAAATAGATGCTGGTGGACTCGTCAGGGGTGACGTAGCCGACCTTGCCTCCCCACTGATAGACAGGGATATAATTCCAGAAAAGCGAATTGAGACCGAAATGTGAATCGAAATCATAGGCGTCGATCTCGAAGCCGCCTATGGCCATTACGTCCTTACCCGCTGAAAACTCGAAACTTCCGGCCTTCTCCGTGGAGAGGGTGTAAGTGAGATTCGCCCAGTCCAGCCAATTGTTCGCATTGGAGTACAATGTACCGGTGTACAGGCCTGCGACATCCTCCCACGCGGACGAATAGCCTTCGCCGGCGTACCAGGAGTCATAGACCGACAGCCAGTGATTGGAGATGGAATAGGAGAAATTCTCGA
>SFPH01000187.1 GCA_004552115.1 Bacteroidales bacterium | reverse complement strand
CGAGGAAGTACTGCTTACCTGGAACGCCGCCGAAGGGTGGAATCCTACAGACTACATAATCACCTACACAGGCCCGGACGGAAAGCAAAGCATCAACACAGGCGACAAGACAGAATGGACTGTATCCAATCTTGTGAACGGAACCGACTATGTATTTGCAGTCCAGGCGGTTTACGGCAAACTGATATCCAATGGCGTGGAGGCCAAGGCCAAGCCTTCCACAAGCCGTTTCCCTGTGAAAGTATTCGATGGCGTCGGAACTGACGCTACTGTTGACCTGGCCTGGGAGGCACCTGCGACAACTGTCTTGTCATATACTCTGGCTTGGTGGCCCGAGAATGACGAATCGGCCAGAAGCGAAGTTTCCCTGGAAGGCAGCGTTACTGACTACACGGTCACCGGTCTCGAAAATGACACCAAGTATTGTTTCAGCATCATCGCAAATTATGCCAAAGGTCCGGCTGAATCCAAAGTCATCAAAGTGATGCCGACAATGGCTATTCCATATTTCCTTGACAGTGACAATATCGCTGCAGGACAGCCGATTACATTTACATTCAATATGGAAGGCTATCCATACGCCACCAATATCAGATGGGCATTCCCGGACGGCTCCGTCAAGGAGGGTGAAGTGGTGAAATCCAGTATATTCGTGCCCGGAACCCAGAAAGTGGTCCTGACCGTCAACCTCAAGGGCAAGGACAAGAGCTGGACCATCGAAGTGGCTGTCAGGGAATATCTGATTCACTTCAATGAATGGGATGCCGCAAGCGGTACTACCAATGGTTTTAAAGGCACCTGCCCGGTATTCTCTCCTGATGGGAAGACAGTCTATAATATTACATTCAACAAAATCTCAGGCCTGTACGCATTCAGCACAGAGACTGGCGAGTTGAAATGGAAATATATCCCAGCCAAGGCCACAGCCAGCTACAACCCACTGACTGTCAATCCGGTAACCGGAGACATTTACTACGGTACCCAGACTGCCGGACAGTTCTATGCTGTAACTCCTGAAGGAACCCTGAAATGGCAGTTCACGGAGGCAGGGTCAATGCAGAGTACTGCTCCTGCCGTAAGTGCCGACGGAAGCACTGTCTATGTAGCGGACAAGGCTGGAAAGCTGTTCGCCCTCAATGCATCGACCGGAGAAAAGAAGTGGCAGGCTGCATTCTCAGGAGCCGCCGCGGGTCTCATTGTCAAAGGCGGGAAGGTTGTCGTCGGCGCCGGCAAGAACCTGTATTTCTACAATGCGGCGGACGGAAGCCTGCGCAAGTCCCTGGCAATGACCTCATCAATGGTCGGAATCACCGGCTTTGCTGTGGCTGCTGACAAGAAGACTGTATATCTGCCTGTGACAAACGGCCTCAGCTCATTCGACATTGATGCTGAAACTATGATCAAGGACAATTTCGTATTCGCGGGAAACAATCCTTACACTCCGGTTGTTGCTCCGGACGGAAACGTATTCGTAGGCTGCAAGGACTGCTGGGTCTATAATGTGAACAAGGATCTCACGGCAGTCAACTGGTCATACCAGCACGTGATGGCAAGCTCTACAGCCAACGCATTCAACTTCTCGCATCCTTGCGTTGACTCGGAGAACAGGTATTACATCACATCCGGCCAGGAAGGCAACGTGAACTATATCTTCAGCAAGGACGGAGCCGTGATTGATTCCTGGACCTATGAGGCGGGGGATCTCAACCAGAAGCAGATGGCCGGCAATAATTTGCTGGACGGTATGTTCTATTCATGCTTCATCGGAGGTGGCAGCGCCAACGGTTATTTCTCAGCCAAATATGTAGGCGGTGAAAGGGCCGATGGCTGGAGTACTTCCGGAGGTGATATCTGCGGTTCAAATTGCATTAAATAACACCAAAACAGATTGAGAAATGTACAAAAGAATACTCTCATATTTAGGTAGCGCGGCTCTTCTGGTCTCGTCTTTCGTCTCCTGCTCGGATGACAAGGACGAGGTCAGGGACCTCGCGTCAAAATGCGAAATAACGCTCGGGACCTACTATGGAGCCGGGCAGAAAAACGTAACCACTATCCTCAAGGACACTGACCGGGCGGCAATTATGCTCAATGCCGGGGGCACGACATATTCGGCTGCGGCAGCCCCGTTGCTTCCCGGCTCCAGCAGTTCCCTGTTCCTGTTCAATATCAAGGCTGCATCTGAAGCATCCGACGTGGTATGCTGGTATCCGGCTGATGAAACTGTCAGCCTGGACGGAGAAGACATAGTCTATACGATTCCTGAAACCCAGGACGGAAACTGGACTCCGCTGATGCTTGGTGCGGACAACGCTGTCGTCAACTCGTACCGTGGCTGCAAGTTCAAGCTTGAGGCCGTATGCGGTACTCTCTACATTCCTGTTGCAAGAGGTGACTACTCTGTCAAGAGCGTGACTGTCAAGGCAAAGGGAGGCGTAATGATAGCCGGAGAAACAAGAATGTCTGTATCAGACCCTTCCGTCAGCCGTGCATCCTCCCCTGAGATAACAGTAAATCTCCCGGAGCCCCTTGACTGCCGCAGTGCCAGCCGTGAAGTGCCGGTATTCTGTGCTCCTGTCACACTCCCTGAAGGCATTGAGGTTACTGTCACTACAGACGGTGGAGACAAGCTGACCTCGACCCTCCCGGATGAGATTACCCTTTCCAGGGGCGGCAGATATGTGACCGGAGCAGCAGCGGAAAGCGAGTCCACAGTGCTTGTATTCTGCGGGGACAATATGGTCTATATGATCAATGCCGATCTGGTCGGCGACGTTTACACGGAAGCAGTAATATGGAGCCTGAATGTAAGGACTCTCGCCTCCCAGCTTGGCCTGTCCGAAAGCAGGTGCGACCATCTGGATGACTGCAAGATTGTGGACAACGGAAAGAAACTTCTGCTCAGCAGTTCGTACAACTGGTGCGCCCTGGTGGACATCGCCACTTCCAAAGT
>SFPH01000186.1 GCA_004552115.1 Bacteroidales bacterium | reverse complement strand
TATCTGGACTGGGAGCACGCCAAGGTTCCCCGCAATGTCAATGCCGACTATCTCTACGAGGAGCTGGACAAGAGGGAATTGCCGATTGTGGTGATGGAGCCGCTTCTCGGCGGCCGCCTCGCCTCTGTGCCTGAGAGACTTGCGGAAATGATGAAGGAGAGGGAGCCGGAGAAGTCCATCGCTTCCTGGGCCTTCCGCTTCTGCGGTTCGTATCCGAGAATATTGACGGTGCTGAGCGGTATGGCGTCAATGGATCCGCTGATTGAGAACGTGGAGACCTACAGCCATTTCCAGCCGCTGACCGACGAGGAGAAGGATTTCCTGAAGGTAATCGCCGGCCTGATGGCCGACTACCCTACCGTGGGCTGCACCGACTGCAAATACTGCATGCCTTGTCCTTACGGAATTGACATTCCCGGCATCTTCAAGCATTACAACACTCACGTGAATGAGGGCACAATAGCCCAGAGTTCCGAGCAGCTGGGCTTCGCCAGACTGAAGAGGAAGTATCTGACTTCCTACGACAAGGCCATCGAGACCGTCCGCCAGGCAGACCACTGCATCGGCTGCGGCCAATGCGAGCCTCATTGCCCTCAGAGCATTCAGATTCCGCACGAATTGCACAGGATTGCGGCATATATTGAAAAACTGAAGCGGGGAACGTTGTAATTAACGGATTTTTTGTATATTTGCACTCCGTTTCCGATGAAACGGGGTTATTGGAGAGATGCTCGAGTGGCTTAAGAGGCACGCCTGGAAAGCGTGTATACCCCAAAAGGGTATCGGGAGTTCGAATCTCCCTCTCTCCGCAAAGCAAAGATTATCAAGAAGTCGCATCGCATTAGCGATGCGTTTCTGTTTCTGGCAGTAGCCGTCAAGAGCTTGCTCTTGTAAGGCCACGGCCAGAAACAGAAAAAGCGGCCCTCAGGCCGCGCAACTTCTTGATAATCTTTACTTTGCAAGGGCCCCTCCGGCAAGGAGCAGGAGATGTGACGCACAAAGTGCGGCAAATCTCACCTCCGCCAAGGAGATGAGCCGCAAACGCATAAATATTTGTATATTTGCGGATAGTGTAATCTAAAACGTGATCACAATTACTAATTCAACAATACCATGAAAGAGACAATCGTAAAGATCAATGAGGTTGTGGCCGCTCTTCAGGCTGACCTCGCAAAGGCAGCTGAGGGCAACAAGGCCGCTGCCGCACGTGCACGCAAGGCTACTCTCGAGCTCGAGAAACTCGGAAAGGCTTTCCGCAAAGAGTCTATCGCAGAGCTCAAATAATCTCTGAGAATACAGGCTGAATAACTGAGAGGGTGGCACAATTGTCTCCCTCTCAGTTTGTTTACGTCAGAATAATCCGAAAAGTTCCGCATCTATCTTGTCCGTGATCAATGCGAAATCCTCGGGGCGGTTCTGGAAATCCATACTCTGAAATCCACTGCTCATATCTATTGTTCAGCCCCTCAAGATAGTCCAGCTCAATACTTTTCTCATACTCCCTGCCACGCTTCTGAATCTGGGAAACGAGATGAGGAACTGAACTGCGGAGATAAATCAGAAGATCCGGGGCCTTGACCAGTGACATCATCAACTTGAAAAGGTCCATATAGGTTTCATAATCCCTGTCGGAAAGATTCCCCATCGCCTTGTTGTTGGCTACAAAAATATAAACGCCCTCGAAAATCGTCCTGTCCTGGATGATCACATCGTCAGAACTGGCGATTTCCAGCACATCCTTGAAGCGCTGCTGGAGAAAATATACTTCCAGATTGAAAGACCAACGTTTGATATCCTTGTAATAATCCTCCAGATACGGATTATAAGTCACTGCCTCATACTTGGGGGTCCACCCGTAATGCTCCGACAGCATCCGGGTCAAAGTAGTCTTGCCGCTACCGATATTTCCAGCTATTCCAATGTGCATTTCAGAAGATTTGTACAAATTTAACATTTTTTCCGCCACAAATACGGCATTCGCGCCACATTTATATGAATCTTTAATCATATGAACGGGAGACATTATTCCTTTGCAGAAAAAGAGGATGATGGTTGAGGAACTGGTAAGAACTGCGGGGAAAGTGGGCGACCTTCTCATTCCAAGGGAATGCGCAGTATGCGGACGAAGGCTTCTGGAGGGAGAACGGCATCTCTGTATCTTCTGCGAGGCGGATCTGCCTCTGACTTACTTCTGGAACTGGCACACCAACCCTATGTCCGACAGGCTTAATGCATTGATTCAGAGAGACATGGTCAAAGAACTCGAGGATGGCGGCCCACTTCCGGAAAGGATGGGCAGAGCAAGGGCAGCGGCATTGTTCTACTATATGTCGGAGGCCGGATACAAGAGAATCCCGCAGAAAGTGAAGTACTGGGGAGACCGGCCTGCGGGGAGGTTCTATGGCCGGATGTTGGGCAGATTCATTGCCCTTTCGGGACATTTCGGAGATATCGACACTGTCGTCCCTGTCCCCCTGCACTGGACAAGGAAGTGGAAAAGAGGCTACAACCAGGCAGAAGTCATCGCCGCCGGAATAGCCGCAGAAATCGGCGCGGAGCTGCGGACCGACATTCTGCTGCGGGCCAGGAGAACGGATACGCAGACAAGGCTGCACGACAGCGAGAAGGCCCGCAATGTCTCCGGCGCATTCCGCATCAGGGAAAGATACCTCCATGAGGAGCGCCCGAAGTACGGACGGGAGAGGCATTTCCTCATAGTGGACGACGTGTTCACGACAGGAGCCACCATAGCCTCCTGCTGTGCCTCCCTGTTCGGACAATTCGGGAACAGCATATCGGTCAGCGCCGCCACATTGGGATTCGTGGACAGAGGCTGAATGAAAATGTATTGAATATTCAGGAATTTTTCGTATCTTGACGGGGTTAACAAGATTAATATCATGAGAAGTGAAATAAGAAATCCGGAGCTCTGGAAAGAAGGAGAACTGAAGATTGAATGGGTAAGGCGGCATATGCCCCTGCTCGACGGACTCGAGGCGGAGTTCCGCAAGGACAAGCCGTTCACAGGCAAGAAGATAGCATTGTCAGTACATCTTGAAGCCAAGACGGCACATCTCTGTGAGGTGCTCGCCGCAGGCGGAGCCGAGATGTACATCACCGGCAGCAATCCGCTCTCGACGCAGGATGACATCGCGGCGGCGCTTGTACACGAGGGACTGAATGTATTCGCAGTCCACGGAGCCACCGCCGAAGAATACATGGACGGAATCCGCAAGGTCATCGCTGCCGGTCCTGACATCATCATTGACGATGGCGGCGACCTTGTGAACATGATTCATACCGAGTACAGGGAGCTGATACCCAATGTCATAGGCGGATGCGAGGAGACCACCACAGGAATCCTGAGGCTCGAGGCGATGGACAAGGCCGGCAAGCTGGAATTCCCGATGATGCTGGTGAACAACGCCGACTGCAAGCATCTCTTCGACAACCGCTACGGCACCGGACAGTCAGTCTGGGACGGCATAAACAGGACCACCAACCTCATCGTGGCCGGAAAGAATGTCGTAGTTGCGGGATACGGCTGGTGCGGAAAGGGTGTGGCAATGAGGGCCAAGGGCCTCGGCGCCGATGTCATTGTCACGGAAATCGACCCTGTCAGGGCAATGGAGGCCGTAATGGACGGATTCAAGGTCATGAGCATGGATGAGGCCTCGGAGCAGGGAGACATCTTCGTGACCGTCACAGGATGCAATGATGTGATCTGCGAAAGGCATTTCCTGAAAATGAAGGACGGCGCATCGAGGCCTACAGGCTTGAGAACGGAAAGACCATATACATTCTCGCGGAGGGCAGGCTCGTGAACCTTGCTGCAGGCGACGGACACCCTGCGGAGATAATGGACATGTCGTTCGCCATCCAGGCTCTGAGCGCAAGATATCTCGCGGAGAATGCCTCCCGCATACCTAGAGAACACGGGAAAATGCTCAACGCCGTGCCTGAAAGCATTGACAAAGAAGTGGCCCGCAGAAAGCTGGCCGACTGGGGCATACGGATAGACGTCCTCTCCGAAGCCCAGCAGGAATATTTATATGGAGGACATGAACATTAGGATGCATTGATATGTTCAGCAAAAACATCTACATCAGCAGGCGCAGGACATTGATGGAGAAAATGTCCGCCACGGCGCCGGAAGGTCAGAGGGGCATCGCGGTATTCATCGGCAATGCCGAAGCTCCGGCCCAGTACAGGGACAACTGCTACAAATACCGTCAGGACAGCACCTGGCTCTACTACTTCGGCATTGACCAGCCGCTGTATGCAGCAGTCCTGGATTTCGATGAGGGCAGGGAGACAATCTATGCCGACGATTTCGAGATCGGAGACATCATCTGGATGGGACCGCAGCCGAGCGTACAGTCCATCGCAGAGAGCGTGGGCATCTCAGAGTCAGCACCTTACGGTGCCTTGAACGCCGTCGTGTCCAAAGCGATGGCAGCCGGCAGGAAGGTCCACTACATCCGTCCTTCAAGATACTACAACAAAATCAGGATCGCCGAGCTCACCGGCCGCAAGCCTTGCGAGGTTGACGACAACTTCTCCGAGACTCTCACAAGGGCCATCATCTCGATGCGCCTTGTCAAGGAGCAATGCGAGATCGAGCAGATCGACGACGCCTGCGCTCTCGGATTCGAGATGCACACAACCGGCCGCAGAGGCATTGTTCCGGGAATTGTCGAGCAGGAAATCGTCGGCAGGATGGAAGGCGTGACAATGAGCAAGGGCTGGGGTCCATCCTTCCCTACCATTCTCACCCAGCACGGCGAGACATTGCACAACCACACCCACGACAAGATCATCGAGCCGGGCAAGCTTATGGTAATCGATGCCGGAGCGGAGAACAATATGCACTACGCTTCCGACTTCACCAGGACTTATCCGACATCGGGCAAGTTCACCCGGAAGCAGAGGGAAATATACCAGATTGTCTGCGACTGCAACAATCTCGCTTTCGAACTCACCCGTCCGGGCATCACCTACCGTGAGGTCCATCTCAGGACTGTGCGCCTGATGCTGGAGGAGCTCCGTGCACTGGATATCGTCAGGGGCAATATCGACAATATGGTCGAAGCCGGAATCGCCGGACTCTTCATGCCTCACGGACTCGGTCACAACATGGGTTTGGATGTCCACGACATGGAGGACCTCAACGAGAATCTCGTAGGATACGACGATGACCAGACCCGCTCGACCCAGCTCGGTCTCGGAAGCCTCAGGATGGCCAGGAAACTGGTTCCGGGCAATGTGGTCACAGACGAGCCCGGCATCTACTTCATCCCTGCCCTCATCGACCAGTGGAAGGCAGAGAAGACTGACCACGGCTTCGTGAACTACGACAGGCTTGAGAGCTACCGCGACTTCGGCGGAATCAGGCTTGAGGATGATGTGCTCGTGACTGAGGACGGAGCCAGAAGGACTGGACCGGCAAGGCTTCCGATTACCCCGGACGAGGTGGAAGCCGCAATGGAGGAGGACAGGAAATAATGGACGTATTCATCTGCATTCTTGCCGTCCTGGCAGGCATAATAGGAATCATTGGCAGCGTGGCCCCGGCACTCCCGGGACCGCCTCTTGCCTGGATAGGATTGCTCCTGATGTATCTCTGGGGCGGGACCAACGGCGCAGGAGAGACGATGAGCACATCCACGCTGCTGATATGGCTGGGCATCACCACCCTCGTCACGATTCTTGACTACATTGTCCCTCTATGGTTCACCAAGCTCACCGGAGGCAGCAAATATGCCGGATGGGGAGCCGCCGTCGGACTTGTCGTCGGAATGTTCGTTCCGCCTGTCGGACTGATAGTGGGGACATTGCTCGGAGCATTCGTGGCCGAACTGATATTTGCCGACAAAGATATCTGGGCATCCGCAAAGTCTGCCCTGGGAGCATTCGCAGGCTTCATATTGGGAACAGGGGCCAAGCTTCTGTGCTGCGGCCTGATGCTCTGGCAGATAATCGTTTACATGTAGCATTGCAGAATGCGGCCTGAATGTCGGGCGCATTGCACCATATCGGGAAGAAATTGTTTGAACCCCGCCGGAGAATAGGGTATCCCACGTGATCACCCCCCATCCGGCGGGAAAATTTTATCGAAAATTTTAAGAAAATTATTGTTTTTCGTAAAATTATCCCTATCTTTCGGAAAATTAATTAAACCAATATACAATATGATCGCAGAATGGTGGTCAGCACTTGACCTTTTCATGAAAATCCTATGGGGAATCGCCATAGCGACATCACTCATTTTCCTGGTGGAGACAGTATTGACATTCATCGGCATAGACCACGGGATGGATACGGATTTCGACGTGCCGGACGGCTCGTTCGAGACTGACGCCTCAATGAACCTCTACACCTTCCGCAACCTTGTCAACTTCCTCCTCGGCATGAGCTGGACGGCAATATTGCTGAAGGACAGCATCACCTCGACGGCATTGCTCATGATAATCGCAGTCATCGCCGGAGCCCTGCTCGTATTCGCGGTGATGTGGCTTTTCAAATGGCTCAGCCAGATGCAGCAGAGCGGCAACATCGACGTGTTCAGTCAGGCTGTAGGCTGCCAGGGCAAGGTTTACCTCACCAGGAGCCGGCAAGGTCCAGATAACCATCAACGAGTCCGTGCGCGAATATGACGCCGTGACCGATTCCGACTCGGCGATCAAGACCGGCACACCTGTCAAGGTGGTGGAGGCGATTGACGGTTCGACCCTCCTCGTGGAGGAACTGGACTCGCTGATAGTATGATGATCCCCAGCCAATCCGGCCGGCAGGACCGTAAAGACAAGTATAACATCTAACAATAATCGAAAATGGAAGCAATCTACATCATCGTAATCGGCGTTTTCGTGCTGATAGTCACACTCGCCGCAATTCTCAAGAGATACAAGAGATGCCCTTCCGACAAGATTCTCGTAATCTACGGAAAGACC
>SFPH01000185.1 GCA_004552115.1 Bacteroidales bacterium | reverse complement strand
CAACAAGCCGCAGTTCCTCAGCGTGGATGACATTCTCATCTATGATGCCGAACACACCAGGGAACTCCTCGGAAGGCAGCTTCAGATAAGGCTGGACGAGCTTGAGGACAGCTGGCATTACACCTCTCTCGAGAAGATCTTCTTCGAGAACAGGGTGTACAAGATTCTGGAGGAAGACCAGAAGACCTGGGATGCCCAGATCAAGGACGTGCTCGCCAGAATGCTTGAGTACCAGGACCTTCTCAAGCGCAAGATCACTATGGATGACATCCTGAAGCTCGTCGAGAAGCCGGTCAGGAAGATTTCCAAGTTCGACACCAAGGTCATCGACGAGAAAATCAGGGATCTCGAGAAGGAGATGGGCAAGGTCCGGGACAATCTCGACCACCTGACGGAATATACCATCAAGTTCTTCAAGGGAATCAGGGACAAGTACGGCAAGGACTTCCCGCGCCGCACCGAAATCACCGGATTCGAAACCATCGCTGCGACCAAGGTAGTGAGCAACAATGCGAAACTCTATGCCAACATGGCCGAGGGCTTCGTCGGGATCGGCCTGAAGAAGGACGACGAAGGACAGTTCATCTGCGACTGCTCCGACATTGCGGAAATCATTGTCATCAACAAGGAGGGAAAATACATCATTTCCAAGGTTGCAGACAAGGCATTCTTCGGGAAGAACCTCCTGTATGTCGGCATCTTCGACAGAGGTGACGCGCGTACCATATACAATGTGATTTACAGGGACGGCAAGGCCAGTGTCTATTACGCCAAAAGGTTCGCCATCACAAGCGTCACAAGGGACAAGGAATACGACATCACCCAGGGCAGGCCGGGTTCGTCCATCGTATGGTTCTCCGTCAATCACAACGGAGAGGCAGAGACCGTAAAGATGTATTTCCGGGCCAGACCGAAGCTCAAGAAGCTCAATGCCGAATATGATTTTTCCACCCTCGCCATAAAGGGCAAGACGTCCAGGGGAAATCTCGTGACAAAGAATGCCATCCAGCGCATAGTGCTGAAATCCAAGGGAATATCCACAATCGAGGGCAAGGATATCTGGTTCGACAACGACGTCCAGAGACTGAATGAGGACGGACGCGGAACACATCTCGGGAAGTTCAGCGGGGATGAGAAGATTCTCGCAGTGTTCAGGAACGGAACATATTACACCACATCCTACGACCTTAGCAACAGGTATCAGGGCGAGATTCTCCTGATAGAGAAATATAACCCTGCCAGGACATTTGCGGCCCTTTATTTCGACGGAGCCAGCAAGCAGTTCTACATCAAGCGTTTCACATTCCCCGAGAGCAACAACAGCCCGGCATTCTTCGTGCCTGAGGGCAAGGGGAACTACCTCGCGGATTTCAGTTCGGACAGGCATCCTCAGTTCATGGTGACATTCACCGGAAGACAGGAGCACAGGGAGCCGGAGAAATTCGACGCCGAAGAGTTCATAGCTGTCAAGGGCATTTCCGCCAAGGGCAACAGATGCCACAGGTACGACGTGCTCAAGGTAGAATTCATCGAGCCGCTCGTTAAGCCGGGTGACGAGGACGTGCAGGATGAGGAGGCTCAGGAAATCGTGAACCTGAGCGAAGAGACAGTTCAGGATGAGGACAACTTCAGCCCTGAGTCAATGTACCGCCCTGCCGAAAACCCGGAGGACGGAGGCGACACGGAAAGTGGCGATGAGGAGGAAGAGCCGAACCTCTTCGACATTTAGCCAGGCTGTATTATCTCCGGAGAAAATGACAGTTTCACTTACAGGATTCATGGGATGCGGCAAGAGCAGCATAGGAAAGCTGTTCTGCCGCATTTCGAATTGGGATTTCATCGACCTTGACGAGATGATCGAGAAGAGAAGAGGACAGTCGGTGAAGGAGATCTTTGCGGAGGGCGGAGAAAAACTCTTCAGGGAGGTTGAACTGGAAACATTGAAGAGCGTATTGGAAGACCGGGATAACGGGACAGGTAGGACCGTGCTTTCACTCGGAGGCGGCACATTGACCACTCCGGAGGCGGCCTCTCTCATCGGCGGAAAAACCGTCTGCATATATCTGAGAGCCACTACAGAAACCCTCGTGGACAATCTGTACAAATATCCCGGAGAGCGTCCGATGCTCGGAGACAGCCAGTCGGACAGGGATTCCCTGAGGGCGAAGATAGAGGAAATGATGTCCCGGCGCGCCGCAATTTACGAGGCAGCGGCGGACTGGACCATTGACATCGACGGCAAATCCTACCCTGCAATTGCCGGGGAAATGGACACGGTGATATGGCTTTCTGAAAAAGGAAAGGCTAAAGATTGATATCCTCCCTCTCCCTCATGTCCTTGATGCGGAGCTGGATGGTGGAATTGCCCCTGAAGTAGTTCTCCACAATGCTGTAGCAGATATCAACCGGGTTTCCATTGTGAATATGGGCGAAGAGGTCGGCCATGTTGAAGGCTATGGAAGAGATCTGGTGATAAGGCTGGGATTCCTGGATGAGTTCCAGCTTGAGATGCTGTCCACCGGGACCCACCTTGCGGCCGGTACCGTTGTCATAGACATTCTTCGTCAGGAATACAGGCGAGCTGTTCCCCGGGCCGAAAGGCTGGAACTGCTTGAGTATGCGGCAGAATTTCGGGGTGATCTGGGAGAAGTTGATTTCCGAGTCCACATCCACCACCGGAGTTGACATCTCTTCATTGATATGCTCTCCCACATACTTGTCGATGCGGGTGACGAATTCGTCCAGATTCTCCTCCCTGAGAGTCAGGCCGGCTGCATAGATATGTCCCCCATAGTTCTCAAGAAGGTCTGCACAGCTGCTGATCGCCTCAAATGTCGGCTTGTAATATTTCTCGACCAGGCGGGAGGCAACGATGCCCACCACGCCCTTGTTCCAGTCAGGGGCATAGACCACCACGGCATTGCCGGAACAGCAGCAGGTGCCGTTCTGGACCATGTCGAATGCCTGCGCGGTTATTTCCCGGTCAATGCTCTTGCGCTCGTTGTTGTTGTCATTGATTTTCTTTCCGACCTCAAGCGCCTCCGCAGGATTCTCGGAGGTGAGGAGTTCGACAGCCAGGCGGCCCGACTCCATCCGTCCGGCCGCATTGATCCTGGGACCTATCTTGAATAC
>SFPH01000184.1 GCA_004552115.1 Bacteroidales bacterium | reverse complement strand
GCAAGGTGCAGAAGAACTTTATGGACGAAATCCGCGACCTCATACACGAGGGAAAAATCAAGTCGGCAATTTCACTCTGCCAGAAGTCGGACACACCTATTGCAAGACTTGTGGAAAAAGGTATCGAAAGAATCGGAAGACCTCTGCAGGACATTCAGACTGCGGTCGAGAATATGGGAAATGTGGAAGTGGCAAGGCTGGAGAAGGGTTTGCCTATGCTTGCGACCATCGCGGGAGGTGCGCCTATGATAGGATTCCTCGGCACGGTTACCGGTATGATCAAGGCTTTCTTCAATATGTCCACAGCCGGCAACAATATAGACATAGCCCTGCTTTCGGGAGGTATCTATGAGGCTATGGTGACCACGGTGGGAGGTCTCGCGGTGGGTATCATCGCCTACTTCGCCTACAACTGGCTGAATGCCCAGATTTCCAATCTGGTGTTCAAGATGGAGACTGTGACAGTGGACTTTATGGATTTGCTCCACGAACCGGCAGAAAAATAAGTGCTTATGGCAATAAGGAGAACAACAAAGGCTGATGCGGGATTTTCGATGTCTTCGATGACTGACATCGTCTTCCTGCTGCTGATATTCTTCCTCGTCACTTCGACTCTCATCAACCCGAATGCCCTGAAACTCCTGCTCCCGAAGAGTACCGGACAGGTGTCGGCAAAGGCCACGGTGAGCGTGTCGATTGCGGACCACGGAGACGGATATTACACCTATCACATCAACGGAGACAGGAATCCGGTCCAGTTCGTGGACATAGAGGAAGATCTCATAGGACTACTGCAGGACCAGGAGGACCCCACTTTTTCCATTTTTGCGGACGAGACCGTACCGGTGGGCGAAGTGGTGAAGGTGATGAACATTGCAAAACGGAATCACTACAAGGTGATTATGGCCACCAGGCCGGAATAGTTTCGGAGGGCGGCAGAAATGGAAAATTACAAGGCTGAAAGGGAAAGACAGAGAAAGAACTCGGTTGTGGGCGGCGTGCTGCTTACGGTCTTGATTCACGCGGGAGCATTTGCCTGTCTGTCGCTCACGGGCCTTGTGTGGCTGGACCCGCCTCCTCCGGAGAGGGAGGAAATCCTCATTGATTTCAGTGAGGATGTTCAGGTGAAACAGCCCAGACAAAGATATGTTAACCGGAGCAGGTTAAGGTCTCCGGAGCCGGACAGGACAAAACCGGAAGAGGCGGTGAAGATGTCCGAGGCGCAGTATGAAGGCCGGAAGGAGAATGTGGCAAGGGAAGCCACCGTGGGGCCTGAAGGAGACGTGGAAGTGAAAGAGCCGAAGCGTGAAGTGGAAATCAACCGCAGGGCACTTTTCCACGCGGCCAAGAATCCGGCAGACAAAGACACGCTGGCAGCACAGACGGCCTACACTCCGGGCGAGAAGCTTTCCGAGGGACACGCTATGGGCAATGTGGTGAAAGGCAGGCTGGACGGGGAGCCGAATGCCCATCTTGAAGGAAGGAGCACTATAGGAGGACTCAAGAAGCCGCTCTACAATGTGCAGAAGGAAGGCACGGTGGTTGTAAGAATTAAGGTCAATCAGGCGGGACAGGTCGTGGAAGCCATACCTGGAGAGAGAGGAACGACCGTCAGCGACAAGACTCTTTGGAATGAAGCCAGGAAAGCGGCGATGGAGGCCAAATTCACGCCGACCACAGACCCTGACAAAGTTCAACAGACAGGAACAATTACTTATATATTCAAATTAAAATAGACCCGAAAGGGCCTGAAGAAAAAAGCCGGGAGGCAAAAGAAATGGATTATAACAAAAGAAGTGGCAGCAACCACGAAAGCCGTAGGGAGTACGGCAGCAGTGATTCAAGACCTTACAGGTCATTCAACGGCGAAAGACGCCAGAGCAGCAGAAACAACGACAACAGGTCATCCTACGGGGAGAGACGGCCGCGCCGCAACTATGGCGAAAGACCGGCATATTCCAGCGACAGACCTGTGTTCTCAACAGACAGGCCTTCTTATGGAGAGAGACCAGCCTATGGAGAAAGGCCTTCATACGGTGAAAGACAATCATACGGCGAGCAGAGACCACGCAGAACCGGAGGACTCAGACCACGCCGCAACAGCAATTTCAATAACGGCAGCGAAAGCTCATTCAACCGCAGAGGTGAGGGACGGACAGATTTCCGCAGCACGGAAAGCCGCAGCACAGAAGGCCGTCCAGCAAAACCGGGCTTCAAGAAAAGACCGGGCAAGTTCGCCCAGCAGAGCCAGGGACGCGGACAGCAGCAGAAGAGATTCACCAAGCCTATGTTCCGCAACGAAGACGAGAGCGGCATAAGCAGAATGATAGACAGGAGGAAAGCTGTTGAAAACGAGAGACTTTCCGACAACGACCAGGTGGTTTTCCCTATCAAGGAGGAAGTGCGCCTGAACAAATACATCGCCAATTCCGGAATATGCTCCAGAAGGGAGGCCGACAATTTCATACTCGCAGGCTGCGTGACGGTGGTGAGCAGGCCCGCGAGGGCGCAGAAGATCAGGGCTGACGGGAGGATGGTTTCGGTCAGTCTGCTTGAAAATGTTCGGTTTTTACGGTATTTTCCAACGTGAAGGCCGGTATTTCGTTGCTTCATGGGGGCTCCTTAGATGGTCAGCTCGGAGAGCTGATTCATATAATCGGTTTCACTGTAATCCGCGCCGCAGACGAGGGCCGTGAGATGACCGAGGGTTTGCAGGTTCGGGTCGGCGGGCAGTTCACCGCTGATGTAGATGAGGTGCGAATAGGCTCCGGCGGGGGTGGTTTGGAGCAGGAGCTGCGCACCGGAAATTCCAGCTTCGGCCTTGGCCGTGAGCAGACGCGGAAGCAAGGCGATGAGTTCGTCGAGATCGCGTACCAAATGGCGCACCAGTTGGCTGTTTTCGTTCCAGCAGAGCGTGAATTGGACGGACTGGGCCAGCAGGTTTCGGCAAAGCGAGACGACGATCTCAGCCTCGGCGTCTGTGCGGGAAGCGGTCGGGTATT
>SFPH01000183.1 GCA_004552115.1 Bacteroidales bacterium | reverse complement strand
CCTGGTCTCGAGGTCCTCCTCCCTGTCAGGCTCGCTGTCCTGATTGATTTCATTGGTAAGCTCGGCGGTCACGAACTCCACCTTGTATCCGAACTCCTCCGCGACGAGAACGAGAGCCTCCGCATCGAGCCTCTGGTTGATGGATACCATCAGTCCGAGGTTGAGGCAGGCTCCGATAACCTTGTTTACCGGGGTGTTGTTCATAAGGGTAGCGAGGTCATTGACGGTCACGAACTCGGTGACTTTCAATACTTTCCTCTCTGCAGCCTCCTGAGCCATCTCCTCCTGTGCCTTCAGCGAGGCGAGCTCTCTCTTCTCCTTTCTGTGCTTTGCGCCGAAGTTGACCTGCTTCTGGATTTCCTTCTGCATCTCTTCCTCCTCGGCGGCCGTCATTGCAGGCTTGAACTTCTCGTTCATCCTCTCCTTTCTGCGCGCTGCCTTTCCGGAAGGCTGGTTCTGACGCTGGTCCTTGCGTCCGCCGTTGCCGTTATTGCCGTTGTTCTGGCCTCCGCGGTTCTTGTTCTTGTCCTTGCGCTCGCCCTTGTCATCCCCGTCAATCTTGTTCACGTCAACCTTCTGGCTTCCGCCCTTGTTGATGCGCTCGCGCTTCTTTCCTCTCTTCGGCTCGAACTGGGAGAGGTCCACCTTGCCCACGATCTTGAGCCCGGTAGTGGACGAATCGCCCTCCTCATCCTTGCTTGACGCCGCTTTCTGGAGTTTGTGCTCGGCCTTGAGCTTGGCTTTGTCAGCCTTTGGATTGAATTCTTCCCTGTCGGCCTTGTCCGCCTTCTTGACGTCTGACCTGTGGACTGCGGCAGCTGCAGCGACAGTCTCCGCCGGGGTCTGAGCGGAAGGGGCTGTCTCCTCTTTCTGTTCCGGTTTCTCCTCAGGTTCATCCTGACGGATTACTTCCTCTGTATCAATGCTTTCGGCTCTTTCCTCCACTATCGTGGCAGCAGGCTCGGGCTCATCCGCCTTCTCCTCCGGCACGGACTCGGTTTCAGGAGCAGGAGCCGGAACTTCCTCCGGTGCGGATTCATGCACCTCAGGCTCCGGTTCTGCGGCGGTCTCGGCAGACTCAGCCTTTTCCGCGGCAGTGCTCTCGGAAACCGCGGCCTCTACAGGCTGCGGAACCGTGTTCTGTCCGGATGAAAGGGCTGTGCTGACAATGACGATTTCCTTTGCAGGCTCATCCTCGTCCTCCTCCTTCTTCTTGGTGTCCTTCTCGATGATTTCCTTGATTTTGATTCTGACCTTCTCCGAATCCTCCTTGGCCTTCAGGTCTTTGCCGAATGCCTTCTCCAGATCCGGGAGATACTCGTCGGACACCTTGGCGTTCGGGTTGAGGGACTCCAGTCCCGCACCCTTCCCGTTCAGGAAGTCCACAAGTGTCTGCAATCCGATATTGAACTGTTTTGTAAGCTTGTTAAGTCTGATTTCCGCCATATATTAACCCCTTGTTTTAAGTTTTTATTCCTCTTCAAATTCTTCCTTGAGGATGTTGATGACCTCTTCCACGGTCTCGTCCTCGAGGTCAGCCCTCTTGGCAATGTCTTCCGGATCGAGTGCGAGAACGCTCTTCGCCGTATCGCAGCCTATTGACTGGAGACGCTCGATGACCCAAGGGTCGATTTCGTTGCTGAACTCGCTGAGAAGTACATCCTCCTCCTCGCCTCCTTCTTCATCACCGTCCTTCGGAAGCTCTCTCCACACCTCTATCTCGCGCCCGACGAGCATGCTGGCGAGCTTGATGTTGCATCCGCCCTTGCCGATACCCTTCTTGACCTCCTCAGGGAGCATGAATACCTTGATCTTGTCCTCCTCGCTGCTGCCCATGTCGATGGATGTGAATTTGGCCGGATTGAGAGCCCTCTGGATGAGAAGCTGGGTGTTGGATGTCCACTGGAGCACATCGATGTTCTCGTTGCGGAGCTCCCTCACGATGCCGATGATACGCGAACCCTTCACGCCGATGCAGGCTCCGATCGGGTCGATGCGGTCGTCGTATGACTCTACGGCAACCTTGGCCCTCTCGCCCGGGATGCGGACCACCTTCTTGATGGTGATGAGACCGTCGTAGATCTCAGGCACCTCCTGCTCGAAAAGCTTCTTGAGGAACTCGTCCGATGTCCTGGAAAGAACAATGTAAGGAGTGGTGTTGTTCTTCATCTCGACGCTCTTGATGATGGCGCGTACGGTCTCGTTCTTCTTGAAATGCTCTCCCGGAATCTGCTCCGACTTCGGCAGGCGGAGCTCGTTTCCGTCCTCATCAAGGATGAGCACCTCCTTGGACCAGGTCTGGTAGATCTCGCCGGTGAAGATCTCTCCGATCTTGTCGGTGTACTTGTTGTAGAGATTGGCCTTCTCGATGTCCATGATCCTTCCCTGAAGGTTCTGGCGGATATTGAGAATGCCCCTTCTTCCGAAATCCTTGAGCTCCACCTTTCTCGTGAATGTCTCTCCGAGTTCGTAGTCGTCTCCTTCCTCATTGACTTCCGCAAGGGAAATCTGGGTGTTCGGATTCTCGACGGTCTCCACGACTTCGAGATTCTGGTAGATCTCGCAGTCTCCCTTGTCCACGTTGATGATGACGTCGAAGTTGTCAGCCGAACCGAAAGTCTTGGTCAGCTGGGTCATGAATACGTCCTTGAGCACTCCCATCATCACAGGACGGTCAATGTGCTTTTCGTCCTTGAAAAGTGCAAACGCTGTCTTTAGGTCGATCTTGTCTACTTCCATTGTGTTATTATTTATTTATATTTCATTCAGCATATTTCCTGTGACGGTCATTCCACGGTGATGTGCGGCATCACGGAGTTCACGTCCCCGTAGGCGAACCTGT
Source organism: Bacteroidales bacterium (assembly GCA_004552115.1). The sequence goes on along the minus strand of SFPH01000183.1, from coordinate 2,159 downwards.
CCTCGTGCCTGACCATCTCCTTCTTCTTCTTCCCGGGAACGGCCTCTCTGGCCTCGTAGGCCAATGTGAATGCATCCTCTTCGGCCGAAGTCAATGTGCCGATGAGCTTCCGCCCGTCCCTGGTCTTCACTTCTACCAGACTGCCGACAGCCTTCCTGTACTGCTTCAGTATCTTGAACGGCTGGTCCAGGCCGGCTGAGGTTACGGTGAGGGCATAGTCCTCCTCATCCCTGTTGAAGATTTCCTGGAACCTTTCGCTCACGGCGACGCAGTCATCCATTTCCACTGTGCCTTCCTCAGACTCGATGGCTATGACAATGTCGTTGTCCGCAGATACGGAAACGTCGGTGATGAAGCAGCCCCTCTTGGCCACTTCAGGTTCCATTTCTTTGATAATCAATGCGCCCCGTCCCCTATCTCAACTCACGGGTGCAAAGATACGAAAAATATTGTAAAAGATTTTCAGTTTCAGCATAAAAATGTTTACTTTGCAGAAATTAAAATAGTTGATTATGGAATTTACCGCCAAACAGCTGGCCGGTGTCCTGAAAGGGACTGTGGATGGGAATCCGGAAGCGAAGGCCACTTCCTTCGCCAAGATTGAGCACGGCAAACCGGGTCAGCTCTGTTTTTTTGCAAATCCCAAATACGAGGAATACGTATATACATGCAAAGCATCCATCCTGCTGGTAAACAAGGATTTCGTTCCTAAACAGGAAGTGACGCCCACGATGGTGAGGGTAGAGAATGCATATACTGCGATTGCGGAACTTCTCAAATACGTTGCAACCCAGAAGCGTACTGACAGAAGGCACAGGGGATTCAGGTCATCCTGGTTCCTTACCTCCAAATTTGGAAAGAAAGTATATCTCGGAAGCCATTCCTATGTCGGCCACCACGCCGTCATCGGTGACTACACGAAGATCTTCGAGAACGTCTATATCGGTGACAATACCGTCATCGGCAAGCACTGCATCATTTATCCGGGAGTGAGCATCTACCCGGGAATGGTGATCGGGGACAATGTCATCATTCATTCCAATGCGGTGATCGGCTCTGACGGCTTTGGCAACGCTCCGCAGCCAGACGGCACCTGGGAGAAGATCGAGCATCTCGGGAATGTCATCATCGGCAACAATGTGGAAATCGGAGCCTGCACCACCATCGACCGCGCGGAAATGGAATCCACCATCATCGGCAACGGCGTGAAGATAGACAACCTCTGCCAGATCGCCCACAATGTCCAGATCGGCGACAATACTGTAATGGCTGCGCAATGCGGCATCGCCGGCTCCACCAAGATCGGCAGGAACTGCATACTGGCAGGCCAGGTCGGCATTGCCGGACATCTTACCATTGCCGACAATACCACAATAGGCGCACAGGCCGGAATCATCGGCAACATCCGCAAGTCAGGCCAGGTTCTCCTCGGCTCGCCGGCTCTTCCGGTGAAGAGTTTCATGCGCAGTTACGCCATCTTCAAGCAGCAGGGAGAGTCCAAGTAATTGTCCATTACTGATGTTACTTTGTCAGGCAGTTGGATAGCACGTAAAAATTCCCTATCTTTGCCGCCTACAATTATTGAAATTTATATGAAGCAACGCACATTGGCTGAGTCCTGTTCTTTCAGCGGGAAGGGACTTCATACGGGAAGGGTGGCCCAGATGACGGTCCGCCCGGCGCCGGAAAATACCGGGGTCAGGTTTCTCAGGACGGACATCGGCCCTGAAGCATATATCGATGCCGTAGCGGAGAATGTTACAAATACTGCGAGATGCACCCTGCTTTCGAGCGGCGATGCGTCCGTGTCCACTGTCGAGCATCTTCTTTCCGCTCTTACCGGAATGGGAATAGACAATGCGGTCGTGGAGATTGACAATGTTGAGGTTCCTATTCTCGACGGAAGCGCATCCTATTATGTCAAGGCCTTCGCAAAGGCTGGAACAGTTGAGCAGAATGCTGAACGTCAGTATATTACAATCAATGAAGAAATAGAATTCAAGGATGAGAAGACCGGCTCATGGGTCAAGGTGACACCTGCCGATGACCTGTCTTATGGTCTTACCGTGGATTTCAACTCCAGAGTACTCGGAGTGCAGACGGCGGAATGGGACCCGTCCCGGGACTATGCCGCGGAGATCGGAACCTGCAGGACCTTC
>SFPH01000182.1 GCA_004552115.1 Bacteroidales bacterium | reverse complement strand
CGCAGCACCTTGGCAATCTTCTTCTCCAGTTCGCGTACGCCCGATTCGCGTGTGTACGATTCGATGATGGTTTCCAGGGCCTCTTTGGTGAACTTGAGTTCTTTCTTGTCGATGCCCGTGGCTTCCAGTTCTTTGGGCACCAGGTGCTTGCGGGCGATTTCTATCTTTTCCTCCGTGATGTATCCGCTCACCTCGATGAGTTCCATGCGGTCCAGCAGGGCCGTCTCTTCCCGTCCCCTGCCTGCCGATGAGCTGACTTGATGTGGAAAAACCGTTCCGTCTATGGCAATTTGCGGGATATTTTGTATCTTTGCCCAAATAATCTTATCACAATGCAGAGATTCGTAAATTCCGAGATTCCTGAAGGCCTCACCTTCGATGACGTATTGCTCGTCCCTGCCCGTTCGGAAGTCCTTCCGAGGGAAGTAAACGTTTCCACAAAGTTCACGAGGGACATCACCCTCCACACTCCTATTGTCTCATCTGCGATGGATACCGTGACCGAGGCGGATCTGGCCATAGCGATGGCCCGTGCCGGAGGTATCGGCGTGATTCACAAGAACATGTCCATCGAGGCTCAGTGCGAGCAGGTCAGAAGGGTCAAGAGGGCCGAGAACGGCATGATATACGACCCTGTCACCATCAGCCCTTCTGCCAATGTCGGAGAAGCGCTGGCTCTTATGGCCAAGCACCATATCGGCGGCATTCCGGTAGTGGACGGCAGCAATTATCTCATCGGCATTGTCACCAACCGCGACCTCCGTTTCCAGGATGACAAGAAGCGGCCGATTTCCGAGGTGATGACTTCCGAGAATCTCCCTCGAGGACGCCACCCGCATTCTTAGAAGCACGAAGGTTGAGAAACTTCCGGTGGTGGACGATGAAGGGCGCATCGTAGGCCTCATCACCTACAAGGATCTGATGAAGATAAAGGACAATCCTATAGCATCCAAGGACAGCAAGGGCCGCCTTCTCGTAGCTGCTGCAGTCGGTGTCAAGGCGGATACTCTCGACAGAATCGAGATGCTGGTGAGCGCCGGAGCGGACGCCGTGGTGATCGATACTGCCCACGGACATTCAGTCGGAGTGCTCAATGTCATTTCAAAGGCCTGTGAGGCATTCAGGGGAAGAGATATACAGATTGTTGCCGGCAATGTCGCCACCGGAGAGGGCGCCAAGGCTCTGGCAGATGCCGGAGTAAGCGCAGTCAAGGTGGGTATCGGACCTGGCTCCATCTGCACCACCCGCATCATTGCAGGAGTCGGAATGCCTCAGCTCTCGGCTGTGATGCTGGCTTCCAAGGCTCTTGAAGGAACAGGTGTCCCGGTAATCGCCGACGGAGGTATCCGCTATTCCGGCGACATCACAAAGGCCCTCGCCGCAGGAGCAAGCTCCATTATGGCAGGCTCGCTCTTCGCAGGTACTGAGGAGTCACCGGGCGAGACCATCATTCTCAACGGAAGAAAGTTCAAGTCATACAGGGGAATGGGTTCCCTCGAAGCCATGGAGCACGGTTCCAAGGACCGCTATTTCCAGGATATGGAAGAGGATATCAAGAAGCTCGTTCCTGAAGGAATCGTGGCCCAGGTACCTTACAAGGGCACTGTAGCAGAGGTTGTGTACCAGCTTGTCGGCGGCCTCCGCGCAGGAATGGGCTATTGCGGAGCCAGGGACATCGAGGCTCTCCGTTCCGCTCAGTTCGTGCGCATCACCAATGCCGGATATCTCGAGAGCCATCCGCATGATGTGACCATCACCAAGGAATCCCCTAACTACTCGAGATAGAAAGTGACGTCGAGGATAAATAATCGCCCGACGGCATTGTGCATAGCCGTGATTGTCTTGCTTGCAATGACTTCCTGCGAGACAGTCACGTCGTTTGTGCGGGAGCTGCGCTATGGTCAGGTGGTTGCCAAGGTGGGTAGCCACCGTCTCTATGCCTCCGAGCTCGCCTCATATATCCCGGACTCGGCATCTCCCGAGGACAGCACCCGTCTTGCCCTCCAGTACATCAACACCTGGGCTTCCGACCAGCTTTTCACGGATGTCGCCGAGAGGGAACTGTCCAAGTCCGAGAAGAATGTGGACAGCGAGCTTGAGGATTACAGGCATTCCCTGCTCAAGTACAGATACGAGCAGAAATATGTCAACCAGCGTCTTGACACGGCTGTCACGAAGGCCCAGATCCTTCAAGCTCAGTCTCCCGATTGCCAAGGCTGTGTACATGAACATCTCCGCCGATTCTCCCAATCTTGAAATCATCAAGAAGAAGATGCGTTCGGACAAGCCTGAGGCGAGGATCGAGGCGGACAGCATCGCCTTTTCCTCCGCATTCAGGTACACCGATTTCGGAGACAGATGGGTCGACCTGGTCAAGCTCTCGCGCGAGGTGGGCACCGATTATGGAACATTGCTGTCGCAGGTCAGGGACGGCTATGCAGAGCTGCCTGACGGGAACGGCAACCTGAACATCGTATATTTCTTCTCCCTGATGCGGGCCGGCCAGACCGGGCCTGTGGAATATTTCGAGGAACAGATCAGGGATATTATCCTGAGCACCAGAAAACAGGCCCTGCTTTCTCGTTTGGAACGGGACTTGATAGAGAACGCGCGCAATCAGGAAAATTTTGTGATTTATTGAAGAACGGTATGAAGAATATTCTCAGACTTACAGCATTGTCAATGCTCCTTGCCCTGTCGTGGAACGCCGCCGCCCAGAAATACCAGGGCGGCCTTGTGGACAAGACCATCGCCGTTGTCGGCAATGAAATGATTTCCCTCTCCCAGCTTGAGGGCGAGATCATGTCGATGAGGGTTTACGGCAACTACAACTCCGACAAGAATGTAAGATGCGAACATCTCGAGCAGATGCTTGATTCCAAGCTCTTCCTCATGCAGGCCAGGGTCGACTCCCTCACTGTCAATCAGGAAAATGTGGCCAGCCAGCTGGACCAGCACATTGACAGGGTGAGGACCCAGCTTGGTGGAGACGAGGAGGTGGAGGAATATTTCGGAAAGCCTCTGTACAAGCTTCGTCAGGAATGGCAGCAGCAGTTTGAGGATATGTCCCTGACTCAGCAGATGCAGGGCGAGATTGCGAACAAGATACCGGACCTTACTCCGCACGATGTAAGGCTCTACGTTGCCGAGACTGATCCGGATGACCTTCCTCTCGTGCCTGTGAAGTACCAGCTCAGCCAGATATGCATTTACCCTGACAGGGAGGCTGCCGCCCTTCTCGTGAAGGAGAAGCTTCTCAACATAAGGGAGAGAATCATCAATGGAGAGAAATTCTCTACTCTTGCCAGAATTTATTCCGAGGATCCGGGCAGCGCAAGAAAGGGAGGAGAACTCGGAATGGCTTCGAAGTCAATCTTCTGGCCTGCCTTCTCCGATGCCGCAATGTCTCTCAAGCCGGGCGTCATTTCCCAGATAGTGGAGACTCCTGACGGATTCCACATCATCGAGGTCCTGGAAAAGAAAGGCGACATGTTCAATGCCAGGCACATCCTCATCAAGCCTTCATATACCGACGAGGACCGCAGAAAGGCATTCACCACCCTCGACTCCCTCAGGACCGAGATTCTCAACGGTGCCGTGACATTCCCGTTCGCGGCCAAGTTCTATTCCCAGGACCTGCCTACCCGTACCAACGGCGGCCAGATGGCGGATCCGAACACAGGCTCCTCATACTTCGAGATCGACCAGCTCAAGCCTCAGGACTATGCTGCCATCCGCGACCTCAAGGAAGGTGAGATTTCCGAGCCTCTGGAGTCCGTTGACAATGAGGGCCGCGGAAACACGGTTTACAAGATCATCAAGGTGGACAAGATCATTCCTTCCCACATTGCATCATTCGACAATGATTACAGCGAACTCCTCAACGAGGCCACGATGAAGAAGCAGAACGCTGCCATCGACGAATTCCTTGACAGCAAGATCAAGACTACCTACATTGTCATAGACCCTTTGTTCAAGGATTGCGAATTCTCCCGTGAGGGCTGGAACAAGCTGGCCCGCACCGGAGTTGCCGAATAGCCTATGTCCCTGAGACGGTTCCTTCTTCCGACCATCGCCGCGCTTCTCGCCGCATTGTCTCTGTCTGCCCAGGAAACCGGCAGCCAGAAGGATTCGCTCGTGCGTCTCCTCAGCGCGAAGTCAATGCAGCTGATCGAAGAGAACGGAGTCAGCTACAGGAAGGTGACAGGCCCGGCCAGGTTTCTCCACAATGAAACTTATCTTCTCTGCGACACGGCCCTGTGGAACGTCAAGACAAATGAAATATTTGCGATTGACCACGTCAAGATACTCCAGGACCAGACTGTCCTGACCAGCGACCGCCTCACCTATTATGTGGACAGGGATCTCGCCCAGTTCAGGGGTGCCCTGGTCCAGCTCGAGGACAAGGACCGCAATATCCTCAGGACGGAGAACCTCGATTACAATACTCGCGACAGTATCGCCGTCTTCTTCGGCGGAGGCTCGATGAAGGACAAGGATGGCCAGATAATCGAAAGCAAGTCAGGAACTTACGATTCCAAGTCCAAGGAGTTCACATTTACTGACGATGTGAACATGTTCACGGATTCCATCTTCGTGAAGACCACCAGGCTCCTCTATGACGCCGGGAGGAACATCGCCCATTTCGGATATGGCACCAATGCCTGGAAGGAGGAGAATATGCTTTCCTCCAATGCCGGCTGGTATGACCGCAATTCCGAGACCTTCCTCTTCAACCGTGACGTGCACGGCATGAATGATGTTCAGGAGGGCTGGTCCGACTCCCTGTATTTCTACAGGAGTACCGGCGATATAGAACTTCTCGGAAATGCGCAGGTTACTGACACGACCCGGGATATCTCCGCAGTCGCCGGAAGAATCCATTACTCAGACTCTGTTTCCCGCATACTGATGACCCGCGAACCTGCCGTGATCGGACTTGTGGATTCGGGCGACGGATTGAGGGATACCGTGTATTTCGGTGCGGATTCCATTGTCAGCAGGAGCATTATGGCCTTCCAGGTGGATTCTTCGGAGTATGTCAATTCCAGGGCAAGGCTTGAAGGCCTTCAGGTTGATGTGCGGAGGAGGACCCGAACAGGCAGAACCAGGCCCGGGCAGGCAAGGGAGGTCTCCCTGCAAATTCCAATGGCGGACTTTCCGGTCTTCAGAAAGGCCTCAAGGAGGCTCAGACTCCGCCTGATGAGAAGGATGATGTCCCGGTTCAGCCTGCCGGAGCACAGCTTTCGGACTCATTGTCCGTATCGGCGGACTCGCTGTCGGTTCCATCCGGTTCGCCGGCACAGGTGGCCGATTCGCTGTCCGTTGCCCGGCCTTTCTCTTGCCGCTGATTCTCTTGCTGTGCAGGCAGATACAGTTGTCCGGGATTCCACGAAATACAACTTTGTCACTGCAGTGGGCAGGGTCAGGCTTTACAAATCGGATATTCAGATAGCCTGCGATTCGCTCGCATACTGCGACCTTGACTCTCTTGTGCGGCTCTACCGCTCACCTCTTATATGGAATGAGACCAACCGTCAGTATGCAGCCGACAGCGTTTATGCAGTGATGAAGAATTCGGCATTGGAAAAGGCCAGTCTGATGTCCAATGCATTCATCATTGTCCAGGAAGATTCCCTGTGCTTCGACCAGATCAAAGCGACAGAGATGGTGGCCTATTTCGACAGCACGGGCGTCCTCAGCCGTTTCGATGCCCTGGGAGATGCCAGCGCCATATTCTATCTGCAGGAGGACAGCGTTTACGCCACTGTCAACAAAAGCTCGGCAAAGATGCTTCATGCATTGTTCGCCGAAGGCAATCTGGACCGCGTCTACTATTTCGAGGATACTAAGAATGACGCCTATCCATTGGCCCAGATGAAGAAGGAGGAAAGGGTGCTGAAGGGTTTCAACTGGCAGCCGGACCTCAGGCCGAAGGGAAAGTCCGACATTACTCCATACAGTCTCAGGCCTTCTCAGAGAAGCCTGTATGCCTCCAGGCCAAGGACCAATTTCCAGTTCACGGACCGCTACTTCCCGGGGTATATGCAGAATATATACAGGGAAATCAGGGAGGCCAGGCTGCTGCGCGAACTTGAGAAGCAGAACGCCAGGCAGAATGATGCCGCTTCCGGCAAGCCGGAGGGTGGCATTGAAGGTGATTCATTGTCAATCGATTCCCTGAAGGTTGCCGGCGACTTCTCATTGTCTCTGGGGACTCCCTATCAGTCTCTTCCGATTCCCTGAATGCTGGCGGAACCGGTCAGGTAAGGGATTCGCTCAATGCGGATTCTCTGTCAGTCAACCCGGATTCGCCTGCAACTGACGGGCCGCTCAGCCCTGAAGCTGTCAAAGCTGCGGAGAAGGCGGCGGCAAAGGCTGAGAAGGCTGCAGCGCGGGCAGCAAAGATAGCCGAAAGGGAGGCCAGGTGGGCCAGGCTCGACAGTCTGGACCAGGCGAAGGATTCCCTGAAGGCGGCCAAGAAGGCTGCCAAACTCAGGGAAAAGAAGCGCAAGTCCCTCATTTCCATGTACAGACAGGATAGGAAGGACAATGCCAGACTTGAG
>SFPH01000181.1 GCA_004552115.1 Bacteroidales bacterium | reverse complement strand
GCCGGAATGCGCGCCAGGGTCATTGAAAGCTACGAGTTCCTGAAGGAATTCTCCAGAGACAAGGTCATTTACGGGATCAATACCGGATTCGGCCCGATGGCACAGTGGAGGATTGATGACGGACATCTGAACGAATTGCAGTACAATATAATACGGAGCCATTCCACCGGTGCGGGAGAGAGGCTTCCGGACATCTGCGTGAAGGCGGCCATGATTTCCAGGCTCATGACCTTCCTGCAGGGACATTCGGGAGTTCACGTCAGCCTTGTGGACTTGCTCGTGGAATTCATCAACAGGGACATATGCCCGGTCATTCCAAGACACGGCAGCGTTGGAGCCAGCGGTGACCTGGTGCAGCTTGCGCATCTCGCATTGGCATTGATAGGGGAGGGCGAGGTTTCGTACAAGGGGGAAATCCGTCCGTCCGCGGAAGTTCTGGCGGAGAATGGTCTTGAGCCTCTGAGGATGCATATCCGGGAAGGCCTTGCCGTAACCAATGGCACGGCCGTGATGACCGGAATCGGCACAGTGAACTGGATCAAGGCTTCCAGAATGCTGAAATGGTCTGTGCTGCAGTCGGTTATGCTCAATGAGACTGTCTCCTCGTACGACGATTTCATGTCCGGGGTGCTGAACGGGATGAAACATCATCCGGGCCAGATCCGGATTGCCGCGATGATGCGGAGCTTCGCTGCCGGCAGCGGCCTTCTGAGAGACCGTCAGGCAGAACTCTTCCATAAGAGCGAGGAAAAGGTTTTCGAGAAGAAAGTCCAGCCATATTATTCGCTCAGATGCATTCCGCAAATACTCGGACCTGTGGCTGAAGAAATCGAATCTGCAAGGCAAGTGCTTGAGGATGAGATCAATGGGGTCGATGACAATCCTGTTGTGGACAAGGAGAGCCGCAATGTCTATCACGGCGGAAATTTCCACGGGGACTATATTTCCTACGAGATGGACAAGCTTAAAATCTCACTTACCAGGATGGCGATGCTGGCCGAAAGGCAGATGAACTATCTTTTCCACGACAGAATCAACGGCATACTTCCTCCGTTCCTGAATCTGGGTGTTCTCGGGTTGAACTACGGAATGCAGGCCTGCCAGTTCACGGCCACGTCCACGACAGCCGAATGCCAGACCCTTTCCAACCCTATGTATGTCCATTCTATCCCGAACAACAATGACAATCAGGATGTTGTGAGCATGGGCACCAACTCTGCGCTCATCTGCGCCCAGGTGGTGGAGAACTGCAGCCAGGTGATGGCCATACATCTTATGGCATTGGCGCAGGCTGTGGACTGCCTCAAGGTGGAAAATAAGCTGTCTCCGGCTTCGTCAATGCTTTACCGCAAGGTCAGGGAACTTGTGCCGGCATTTGTTGAAGATACGCCGAAATATATGGAAATAAAGGCTTTGCAGGGATTGGTCCTGAGCCCTGTTCCAGAAGCCTGAATCTCCTGTCAGGGGGACAAGAACTGAAAAAGGAAAACAAATCATATGAAATCACTCAAGGAACTTTACAGGATAGGCCGAGGCCCGTCCAGCAGCCATACAATGGGGCCGATGCTGGCGGCGAGAATATTCCGCTCAGAGCATCCGGAGGCAATCTCATTCAAGGTGACATTGTACGGAAGCCTGGCGGCTACCGGCAAGGGCCACATGACGGATGTCTCCATCATTGACGAGCTTGAACCCGCGGCACCAGTGGAGATAATATGGGAGCCTTCCGTATTTCTGCCATTCCATCCTAATGGAATGAATTTCAAGGCATTGGACAGCAATGGCAATGTCAGCGGGGACTGGACGGTCTACAGTGTCGGAGGGGGAGCTCTGTCTGAAGGGTTCAAGGGAGACAGATTCGAGACCGACCCTGTTTATGATCTTGACAAACTCTCGGACATTCTGAGCTGGTGCGAGGACAAGGGACGAAGCTATTGGGAGTATGTAGGAGAATGCGAGGGCGCCGATATCTGGGATTATCTCAATGAGGCATGGAAGGCGATGCAGGCTGCCGTGGAGAGGGGAATCGACCACGAGGGTGTGCTGCCTGGTCCGCTCAATCTCGCCAGGAAGGCGCCAACCTATTATGTCAAGGCTACCGGTTATAAGAAATCTCTTCAGACAAGAGGGCTTGTCTATGCATACGCACTTGCTGTCAGCGAGGAGAATGCATCTGGCGGTCAGATAGTTACGGCTCCCACCTGTGGAGCCAGCGGAGTCGTCCCGGCCGTTCTCTATCATCTCTACAAGGGACACGAATTCACGGACAAGAGGATTCTTCATGCAATGGCTACCGCCGGTATCATTGGAAATGTAGTGAAGCAGAATGCTTCCATTTCGGGTGCCGATGTGGGTTGCCAGGGAGAGGTGGGTGTCGCCTGTGCCATGGCTGCTGCAGCGGCCTGCCAGCTCTTCGGCGGAAGTCCTTCACAGATAGAGTATTCTGCCGAGATGGCATTGGAACACCATCTGGGCATGACCTGCGATCCTGTATGCGGGCTGGTTCAGATTCCATGCATAGAGAGGAATGCCTTTGCAGCTACCAGGGCCCTGGATGCCAATCTCTATGCGGCGTTCTCGGACGGAAAGCACCGCGTCTCATTTGACAAGGTCGTGGAAGTACTCAGGCAGACCGGGCATGATATACCTTCGCTCTACAAGGAGACCAGCGAGGGCGGCCTGGCCAAGGGATTCCAGCATTGACGCTCAATATTTCTGATAGAGACTGTCCCGTTCGGAGACCTTCGCCTTCGGCTCATCCCTCCCACTGCGCTGCGCTTGTGGGCCCCTCCCGTTTACGGAGTCACGGGTGACTACGGGTCCCGAACGGCACAGTCTCTATTAAATATTGCTCTCAATCAGCTCTACCAGGCGGTCAACGGCCTCCTCCTCAGGAACATGACGGAGAACCGGCTCCTTGCCGCGGTAGATTGAGACCTTTCCGTTGCCCTCGCCTACATAGCCCCAGTCTGCATCTGCCATCTCGCCGGGACCATTGACAATGCAGCCCATTACGGCTATGACAATGTTCTTCAGATGGCCGGTCCTGGCCTTGACCTTCTCGAATGCGTCCTGGAGATTGTACATCGTCCTTCCGCAGCCGGGGCAGGCAATG
>SFPH01000180.1 GCA_004552115.1 Bacteroidales bacterium | reverse complement strand
TCCAGACTCGAGGAGGAACTCATTGTCAGGCCTACTTCCGAGACAATTATATGGAGTACATACAAGAATTGGATCAAGTCCTGGAGGGACCTTCCGATAATGTGCAACCAGTGGGCCAATGTAGTCCGCTGGGAGATGCGCACCAGGCTCTTCCTCCGTACCGCCGAATTCCTCTGGCAGGAGGGCCACACAGCCCACGCCACCTCACAGGAGGCTCAGGAGGAGGCCAAGAGGATGGTGGATGTATATGCCGACTTTGCAAGGAACTATATGGCAATGCCTGTCATCGTGGGCCACAAGAGCCCGAACGAGAGGTTCGCAGGTGCGCTTGACACCCTCACCATCGAGGCGATGATGCAGGACGGAAAGGCACTCCAGGCCGGCACTTCCCATTTCCTCGGACAGAACTTCGCGAAGTCATTCGACGTGCAGTATGCTGACAAGGAAGGCAAGCTCCAGTATGTCTGGGCTACCTCCTGGGGAGTTTCCACCAGGCTTATGGGCGCTCTCGTGATGGCTCACGGAGATGACAACGGACTCGTTCTCCCTCCTGCCCTCGCGCCGATCGAGGTGGTCATGGTACCTATCTACAGGACCGACGAGGAGCATTCGGCCGTGCTCGCCAAGATGAACGAGGTCAAGTCGGCTCTCGAGGCTGCAGGACACAGCGTGAAGATTGACGACAGGGATACCCTTCGTCCTGGATTCAAGTTCGCCGAGTGGGAGCTCAAGGGCGTGCCGGTAAGGCTTGCAATGGGCGCCCGCGATCTCCAGAACGGCACAGTGGAGATTCACAGGCGCGATACTCTCGAGAAGAAGACCATTCCGCTTGAGGGCGTGGACAGGTACATTGAGGACCTCCTCGTCGATATTCAGAATACCATATACAATAAGGCATTGGATTACAGGAATACTCATATCCAGAAATGCGACTCCTGGGAGGAGTTCAAGGAGAAGATACAGCAGGGCGGCTTCCTTCTCTGCCATTGGGACGGCACGGCCGAGACCGAGCAGAAGATCAAGGAGGAGACCAAGGCCACTATCCGGTGCATCCCTGTGGACAGCGTTGTCTGCAAGGAGGAGGGAGTGGACATCTACTCCGGAAAGCCTTCCCACGAGAGGGTCGTATTCGCAATTTCATATTAATCCCCGAGTTCCGTATCGGCGGAGCCAGAGACTTTGTACGCGATGAAAAGATTCTACATTATTTCCCTGCTGGCGGCGCTATTCTGCGGCGTCGCCGGCGCCCAGGAGATCACGGATGCGCAGAAGGCTGCTGAAGAGGCGGCAAAGGCCATTGCAGGCGCCCCTCAGGCGGAGGTCAAGGTGAAGAAACCCCGCTACTGGACGAACTCGCTCCTGACCAAGCTGGATTTCGGCCAGTCTTCATTCACGAACTGGGCCGCCGGCGGATACAACAACTTCACGCTGAAGTCGTTCATTGACGCAAGCGCCAACTACAAGAAGAACGATCTTTTCTTCAACAACCGTCTCCAGCTCGACTACGGCTTCCTGTATTCGGCGGACAAGCCGGTTATCCAGAAGAGTGACGACCGCATCTACTATGAGGGCAAGTTCGGCTACAAGGCCACTAACAAATTGAATTACTCGGCCCAGTTCAACTTCAGGTCGCAGTTCTCCGACGGTTTCAATTACCCTGTTCCGAAGAAGCCTGCAGAAGTGGCTGATGAGGACTGGGACCCGGGCAAGAGGGAGTGGAAGGATGCTCGTGTGAAGAAGTCGGGCTTCCTGTCTCCTGCCTACACCAACATTGCGCTCGGTATTGACTGGGTGCCTACCAAGTGGCTCACTGTCAACCTGGCACCTCTCACCGGAGGTTTTGTCATCACTACGGATGAAGAATTGAGAAAAGCCAACGGTATGGAGAGAAAGAAGGAGTACAGGGATTTGGAGGCATATCCTGACAATCTCGGAGAGTATTACAAGTCCGCCAGGTTCGAGTTCGGTGCCCAGCTCAAGATTGACGCAAAGCTCAAGGTCAATGACAATTTCGCCTATTCAACCCAGCTCGTCCTCTTCTCCGACTATCTGGACAAGCCCCAGAACGTCCGCGTGAACTGGGATAACAGGATTGACTGGAAGATCGCGAAGTATTTCTCATTGACACTCACCACCAACCTCATCTACGATGACAAGGTGATGGTAAAGACTGATAAGATTCTTGAGAAATATCCGGATGGAAAGAAAATGATCCAGTTCAAGGAATCGCTTGCATTCGGATTCTCATATACGATTGCATCAAGAAAGAACTGATGGAAAAATCATTTGAAAGGATTGCGGGAGGGCTGATTTCTCAAGGGGAGACGGCCCTCCTTGCCGTAAGTGGCGGCATTGACTCGATGTGCATGGCGGAGCTCGCATACAGATGCGGGCTTGACTTTGCCGTTGCGCACTGCAATTTTCATCTTCGTGGCGAGGAAAGTGACGGGGATGAGGCTCTGGTCAGGGAATGGGCTGAGTCCAGGGGTGTTCGTTTCCATCGGGCGGATTTCGATACTTATGCTTATGCGGAGAGGTATTCTGTCAGCATCGAGATGGCTGCCCGCGATCTCAGATATGACTGGTTCCTGGAGGTATGCGAGCAGAACGGCTATCAGGTCCTGGCCGTTGCCCATAATGCCAATGACAATGCGGAGACATTGATTCTCAATCTTTTGCGTGGAACCGGCCTGAGGGGTCTCACGGGGATGAGGGCCGACGGCAATGTTCCTGCACCCGGAGGGGAGAATGTGAGGATGATCCGTCCTCTGCTCGGCTTCTCAAGGAAGGAGATCGAGGATTACGCGGCTTCTGCCGGGGTAAAGTACAGGGAGGACCATACCAACAGGGAGACTGTTTATAAGCGCAATAAATTGAGACACAATGTTTTCCCTGTATTCGAGGAAATCAATCCATCCTTTCTTAATGCATTTGCCCGTGAGATGGAGGTCTTCGCGCAGGAGTACGAGATCGCGGAGGAGTATTTCCCAGGGAAGGGGAGAGGCTCAGAATCAATGTCGAAAGGCTTCTTTCCGTCAGGCATTGGAGATACGTGCTTTACCGCCTTCTGGAGAAATATGGTTTCAGGAACAGGAGGCTGGAGCCGGTTATCCGCCTTCTGGAATCCGGGGAGACATTGTCCGGAAAGGTTTTCGAGGCGCCGGAATTCAGGCTGGTTACTGAACCTGGAATGCTGGTAGTCAAGGAGTTGATACAGGATAAGCCGCCCGTGTCCCCAGTGCGGTTCCGTAGAGGCCCTGCCTCAGGACCGTTCTCCGGAATGTTGTCGGAAAACGAGTCCTGCTCCGTGGTCAGGACGGATGGAAGATATGAATTTGACGGTATGCGCTTCAGTGTCAGCACGGAGGCGGCGGGGGAGGACCCTGTGTCCAAGGCCCGGGATCTGGCTGCACGCGGCATTCTGGCATTTGATTCCGGGGCGTTGAAGATGCCGTTCATTGTAAGGACCTGGAGGAGCGGGGATTGGATGAGGCCTATGGGAATGAAGGGCAGGCGCAAGCTCAGTGATATCTTCACTGATCTGAAACTTGGCAGGGAGGCCAAGTCAAGGGCTCTTGTGGTGGTGTCGCCTGAACTTGCCGGCACGGTTGCGGCTTCGGGCAATGCGTCCG
>SFPH01000179.1 GCA_004552115.1 Bacteroidales bacterium | reverse complement strand
GGGCGATGTGAACGGCGAGATCAAACTGCTTTCCGATGTCCTGAAGGCATCCCCGTCGGCAGGTTTCTGGTGCGAGTCCGTCTATGAGCTCGGAAGGGCCTACATGACAGCGGACCGCAATGCCGACGCAGCCGAATGTTTCAACAGGATTGTCGGTTCGGGCCGCGACACGACTTACCAGGCCAAGGCCCTGATCGGACTCGGAATGATTTCCGCCAATGAGTCCCAGTATGACGAGGCTCTCGGCTACTACAAGCAGGTTGTGGCCAGGATGCCTTCTTCCGAGTA
Source organism: Bacteroidales bacterium (assembly GCA_004552115.1). The sequence continues at coordinate 2,831 of SFPH01000179.1, read as the reverse complement.
TTCCAAGGATGCCCTCCGCGCCATCGAATCCATCTACCAGACCAAGCGTTCTCCGGAGGAGTACTACGCATACCTGAAGACTGTCGCCGACGGTGCCGTGGTCGATGGTGACAAGGAGTCGATGTTCTTCAATGCCGCCGAGCAGATTTTCCTTGCCGAGAACTACCAGAAAGCCCTTGTATCCCTCCAGGCTTATATGGACGAGTATCCTGAGGGTTCCAATATGAGTCTGGCTCAGTTCTATATGGCAGAGAGCTGCAAGAATCTCGGCAAGAAGGAGCAGGCCTGCGACTGGTACCGCAAGGTCATTGAGAGGGGAGAGGGCTCGTTCGTGGAGCTTTCCGCCCTCAATTTCGCCGGCCTCTCCTATGGAATGGAACGCTATGAAGATGCATATGCCGGATACAAGGCCCTCCGGGACAATGCCAGAATCGAGAACAACAAGCACACTGCCGTCGTCGGAATGATGAACTCGGCATATGCCGCCAAGGATTACCAGACCGCAATCAGGGATGCGGCGGCCGTGGGAGCGGACCTGGCATCTGACAATGATGACAAGCGCCGCGCCGAATATGTCGAGGCCAAATCCCGCCTGGCCATCAGTGACAGGTCCGGGGCCTTCGCCATCTTCAGCAGGCTGGCTTCTGAAAGTTCGACTCCGGAGGGGGCCGAGGCTGCATATCTGGTGATCCAGGACTGCTTCGACAAAGGCGAGTTCACCGAAGTCGAGAACAAGGTCTATGCTTTCTCCGATTCCGGGAGCGGCCAGACCTATTGGCTTGCCAAGGCTTTCATCCTTCTCGGCGATTCTTTTGCCGAGCGCGGCGAGCTGAAACAGGCAAAGGCCACATTCGAAAGTGTCCGGGACGGCTATACTCCTGCCGGCAAGGATGATGACGTCCTCGACAATGTCAGGATGAGACTCGAAAAACTGTCCACAATGGCGGAATAATCAAATGGTTATGAAAATGAAAATACAGCATACTATCACGGTTCTGGCCTTCTCCGCCCTCTGCGGCGGCCTGTCTGCCCAGAATCTCAATCCGACAGTCTCGGTATCCCGCGAGTATCAGGGAAAACTGATGGAGGTAAGCAAGCCTGCCGTGAAGATGGCAGTGCCTGACAGCCTGACCGAGTTCAATCTGAAGTTCGACTATTCCGTTTTTGAGAATCCGTACAAGGGCTCGTATGACTTCAAGCCCTACAATATGGATATGAGGCCGGATGCGGAGCCTTATTCGGGCAGGAAGTTCTATCTCAAGGCCGGTGCCGGATGGAGGCTCCGTCCGGAGCTGGACCTTGTCTGGGAGCCTTCGGTCGGGAAACGGTTCAGGATGGATGTATATGCCTCTCATCATTCATTCATAGGCAATTACAACAAAATCTCGTACGATGCGAACACCCTCGGCAAGTCGGGGGAGACCTGGAAGGGCTACGATATGGATACCCGTGCGGGAGTCCGGGGCAGGGCGGACTTGAAAAGGGCCGATATTGATTTCAATCTCGGATATCTCGGCCTTCACACCAGGGATATGCAGGCCTCGAACGGGTACAATGCGGCCGACCTGCATTTCCGTGTCAATGCCGACAATCCTTCGGACACCTATTTCTATTACGATGCCGCCCTTGATTTCAGGTACGGAGTCCAGGGCTTGGGCGAACTTGAGACCCTTCGTGAGGCCCCGGCTGGCGCATTGAGGACCAATGACCTCGATTTCCGGGGAAGTTTCGGGGCCGTGGTCCGTAACCGCAGCCGTTTCCTCATTGACCTTGCCATCGGCGTTTCGGCTTATTCCGCATTGATAGAGGAAACGGACGGAATCTTTGCCGTTACTCCGAAGTACGTGTACAGCAGGGGGATAGCCGACATCACGCTCGGTGCTGAAATCGCTCTGAAGAAGAGTTCCAAGGACAAGTTCCAGGACTTTGAACTGAATAAGTCGAAGGGGCAGATAATATATCCTGACGTTCACGTCAACCTTGCGGTTGTCCGGAATTATTTCAATTTCCAGGCCTTTGCGACCGGAGGAATCGAGCGCAATACCTATTCCTCACTGAAGGAGAACAACCATTTCTTCAATCCTTATTACGGTCTCGGGCATTCCGCCCTGCTTGACAATACTGTCGAGAAGTACAATGTCGGAGGTGGTTTCAACGGAAACATTGCCGGAAGATTCCTCTACGATGTCAAGTTCGGCTATGTAAGGTATGGCAATGCCATCGTGGATGCTCTCCAGCTGACCTATGACGGGGAAGAATTGGTTTCGCTCCTTCCGGGCATAGGATACCGGAATTACGGCTCTTTCTATACGGATCTGAAGCTCGGCTGGGAGTCGCGCTCAGTGTCCATGGATTCACGTTTCAGGATAACTGACACCGACATTGACAGGGATGAGGCCATTTGCTTCGAACCGGCTTTCTTCAGCGGCAATTTCAGGGCCAGGTACAATTACAGGCGCAGAATTTTCGCAGGCCTGACCGTATCGCCCATCTCGACATACCACTCCACCACCTCCGCATCGATTTCCGCGTAGACGCCGGGCTGGCTGGCCGGCAGGATCTCGCCGGTGCCAAACACCGTTGTGGAGATGTTTCCGCTGGTCACGCGGGCCGTCTCCGCCTGCGCGCCGGCGGCCAGACACAGCGTGGCCGCCGCGAGCAGAATCCTCAATTTCTTTTTCATGGCCGCACCTCCGCCGCTTAGCTGTAGTGCAGCGCGTCGATCGGCTTGAGCTTGGAGGGCGTTAACTGCTTTTTGATGATCAGCGATTTCTTGATGTTGAGCTTTGAGTTGTTCCATGCTTAATCCCGTTTGTAGCGTCTTATCATCT
>SFPH01000178.1 GCA_004552115.1 Bacteroidales bacterium | reverse complement strand
GCTTGAGGCCGAGAACCTCAGTCACAATCTTCTCTGATTCAGGACCCTGAACCGCAATCTGGCCCCATTTCTCCGACTCGTTGACAATCTTCACGTCGTAGCCCTCAGCCTGTGAAAGCATCCACGCATAGTCCTTGTCAATGTTGGCCGCATTCACCACGAGGAGGAAGTGGTCAGGCTCGAACTCCCTGTAAACCAGGAGATCGTCCACAACCCCGCCTGTAGGGTGGAGCATCATTCCGTAAAGGACCTTGCCGGGCTCGAATCCGCGGATGTCATTGGTGAAGATATGGTTCACATACTTCTCCGCATCGGGTCCGCTGATGAAGACCTCACCCATGTGGGAGACGTCGAACATTCCGACCTTGTGACGGACAGCATTGTGCTCGTCGGTTATGTTGGTGTACTGGATCGGCATGATGAATCCTGCGAACGGACTCATCTTGGCTCCCAGTGCAACGTGGCTGTCATAGAGACAGGTTTTCTTGAGATTCTCTTCCATATTATCGGTTATTTAAGATTTCAGCGATTGATTCAGGCGTCAGGTGCGGAATGAACTGTGCAATGTCAGCGCCTGCAAGCCTGGTCTCGATTTCCTCCTTCTTGTCCGGGCAGCCGGCCAGCAGCCTTGTAAGCTCGGTGTCAATGCCTTCCCTGACGGCAAAGAAATCTCCGGCGACGTGACATTTGACAATGTTGCCGGAGTCGAGTTCGAGCTCCGCAATGATTTCGCCGATTCCCTCAATCTTGGCCTTCCGGCTGACGGAATATGAATGGTTCCTGCCCTCGAGGAAGGCGGGGTCGAGATATCCCTTCTCAATTTCCTCTATTTCCCTCACATCATCCGCAGTGAGGGAAACACTGTCTATTCCACCCTCTGCAGTGGTGCAGAACTCGCCTATGAGATAATTCTTATATGCCTCTATATCAGATAATTCCCTTGACCAGCCCTCGGCCTTCTCGAAATATGGGAGGACATTGGTCACATGCTGTCTTACCGAAGCTACTCCCTTGCTCCTGATTTTCTCCTCGGAAGGTGTGATGGCTCTGACCAGCTCCTCGAAGTCGGTATTGAAAAGCATTGTGCCGTGTACTATGCTGGATTTCGGCTGGAGGAAATACGCATTTCCCGAGACCTTCCTGCCATCGACGAGGATATCGTTTCTTCCGGATCTTTCAGCATTGAGACCTGCCTTCCTGAGAGCTGCCGCAAGTTTCTCCAGAATCCTCTCGAATGTAGAGGCGACATCAGTGGAAGGGGTTATGAATGAGAGCATTATGTTGCCTTTGTCAGAATAGACGCAGCCGCCTCCGCTCTTTCTGCGGTAAAGCTGTATGCCCTTTTCCCTGCAATATGGCATATTGACCTCGGCCTCCATCACCTGGTTGCGGCCGAAAATGACGGTAGGCGGAACCTGCCACATGAAGAACGCCTCGCCGCCCTCTCCCGCAATGTGGTCAAGATTGGCGGCAACGTATTCTTCCATAGAGAGATAGAACACGAGGCGCCTGTCAGAACAGCCTTCCGGCAACAAAATATGTTTCATTTGATATGAATGATTTAAAAAATCTTATCAAAATTCATCCAAAGATAAGGATTCTTAATCAATCTTCAAAACATTCCTGCGGCAAGTTATGAATATTTATCCGATAAATATAAATTTCCGCCGCACTTTGCAGTACAGCGGAAATATTGATATTGTTCCCAATCGGCATGCCGTTCAGAGAGAAGCACGGGGCACGATGCCGGAGGCCCTCCCGAAAAACCGGGACTACAATGCGAGCCTGAATCCGAATGTTCCCTTCATTGATGAAGCAGGTATTCCGGAACGGTTGGACACCCTGCAGGCATCCCATCTGGAAGCGGCGCTGCCTCCTCTCATGACCCGCATCTCGCCTGGTTCATTGACATAAGGGTCGGTGACAGCTGCCTCACTGTATGGAGCATAGCTGTCCTGGCACCACTCCCAGGCATTGCCGGACATATCGTAGATGCCGAGCTCATTGGCAAGATATTTCTTGACCGGGACGACCTTGGATGATGCGTTGTCAATGTAGGCTGCCACCTGGACGGTGTAGATGGAGCCGGACAAGGTAGTGTGGCGGGAATATCTTCCGCCGCGGGCAGCATACTCCCACTCAGCCTCGGTGGGAAGGCGGAACTTTCTGCCGGTCAAAGCATTGAGTTTCACGAGGAATTCCTGGCAGTCATACCAGGAGACATTGACTACGGGCTTGTTCGGCTCGCTGTCCTTATTGCCGTAAGGAAGGCTTCCCATCACTTCCAGCCAGAGACCTGCGGTAACCTCGGTCTGTGCAATCTCGAATCCGCTTACAGTCACCTCGTGAACAGGCTTTTCATCCTCGCCGGCCGACTTGCCCTGCTCCTTGGTTCCACCCATCTCGAATGTGCCGCCCTCGACACCTATCATTGTGATGAGCTGGCTGCCGACCTTGATCTTCTCTCCGGCTGAGACATTCTCGCGGAGCGGGTCCTTGTCTATGAATGCGCGCTTAATCTCCTCGGTTACAGGTACTTTGGTATTGACCACAACGTGGAATGTATAGAGAGGAGACTTTGAATAATCCTCATATACTGTCCTCAACGCCTTCTGACGTGCCACCTTCTGAGTGATCTTGCCGACCTCCAAAGGATCGATTGCAAGCTCCTGTGCAGGGGTATCCACGAAGGTGTCCTCGCACATCTCCACGAATTTCTCGGCTACCGCACTCTTTCCGGAAAGTACAGCGCATTCCCACTGGGCCTCTGAAGGCATCGAGAAAGGTATCCCGGTCATCTTGGAGAGCTTGGCAATGAATTTCTGACAATCCTTATAGCTGACCATATCTACCGGAAGCTCAGGAGATTGCGTGGAAGAAGGGTTGGAACCCATCACGGCTGTCCAGACTTCCTGGGAAACCGGAGCCGCACTGATGGAATAACCTGAAAGCACCACCTGCCTGATGGTTGCGCCCTTGGCCTTGATTCCGGAAGGAGCAATGCCTGATGTAAATGAGGTCGGCTCGACATTGACCATCTTCAGGACGGCCGGGCCGATCTGGATTTCGGATGGGACCTCAACCCCGGTGGCATCCCCGGAACCGGAATTGCCGCACGAGGCAGCCATCATCAGCATTGCCGGA
>SFPH01000177.1 GCA_004552115.1 Bacteroidales bacterium | reverse complement strand
ATCATCGAAGCAGGGGGTCACAAGATCGGATTCATAGGTCTCGGAGTGAGGCTGAGCGGCCTCGTTGCCCCGAATGCCTGCGAGGATGTGGACTATTCCATGCCGCTGAACAAAGCTGACAAGATTGCCAAAGAGCTGAAGGCCAATGGCGCAGAAATGGTGATAGCACTTTCCCATCTGGGATACAACAGCGATGTGACCTTTCCGTACTATGACAGCGGTGTAGCCGCTCAGACTGAGAACATTGACTTCATTATCGGTGGACATACCCATACTTTCATGATGAAGGAGCAATATGTGGAGAATGAGGCTGGCAATGCCGTCCCTATTGTCCAGACCGGCAGCAAAGGCATCTACCTGGGATATATGAAGATTCATCTGGACAAGGTCGGGAAACAGAGATTCTCCTACCGCTTGATACCGGTGGATTCCAGGCTTGACAGCAGGATTGACCCGGCATTCGCAAGCAAGCTTGCATATTATTCAGAGAAGCTTGAACAGTCAATGAGTGAAGTACTTGGATACTGTACGTCAACCTTGAGGAAAGGCAGTCCGCAAGGGACTCTCGGCAACTGGGCGACCGACTCAATGGTTGAGATGTGCGAGGATGTCTTCGGGGTGACTCCTGACCTTGCTGTTTGCAACAATGGAGGCCTCCGGGCCGAGATTTCGAATGGAGATGTGACCAGGTCAGACATTTACGCAGTCTTCCCGTTTGACAACAAGATGACATTGCTTGAGCTCACCGGGACGTCACTTCTGAAGTTCTTCGATTCAATGGCAGTCAATACAGAGCCTCTGAGTGCGGGAGTGCGGCTGGTCATAAAGGACGGTGCTGTAAAAAGCGTAAGTGTCGGAGGCAAGGCAATCGATCCGAAGGCGAAATACAAGATTTGTACAATAGACTACCTGGTCGAAAGCGGAAGGTATTCCCTGGATGAGAACACTTCCCGCCAGGACAGTGCGGAATACATATATGACCTTTTCTGTGACCATGTCAAGAAGATCACGGCAAGGGGCGGAAGTCTGCAGGCGGACATTGATGACAGGGTTACGGTATTATAATTTGCAGATTTGGAGGAATGACAAATAATTCTTACATTTGTATCCCTTTCGGATACAGGTAGAAACAGCTTCCAAAGGTTTCTTCCGATGACGGGCTCCTGTTATAAGCCTTCCGAAGGGTTTTGCGAGCGTGTTGTAATTGGTAGCCAAGCCAGACTTAGGATCTGGTGCCTTTGTGCGTATGGGTTCGAGTCCCTTCGCTCGCACAAAAAAAGCAGCCTTCCCGGCTGCTTTTTTTGTGCCGCGAAGGGACAGAGTCTTCGTATCCCCGTCCTTCGGACAGCACCGGGGATCTGCCAAGCGAATACTGTTCACATAAGCTTTTTTCCGGCGGCGGTGCCGTCATCGAGAATTCCAGAAACCGATTGTAAGAAGATATTGTGGAAGCGGGTGAAGCTGGAATGGTTGTAGCAGGCAGGTGTAGCAAGCGGGTGTAGGAAGCGGGAGTAGCAGGACATGTTGTATTAGAAGCGGTAGAAACGGAGCCAGTTTCCACAGAAGCACAACACGTAGCCGGATTACGCAAAACAAATCCTCGTGACATTCACCTGGCCGACAGGCCTGCCCCAGAAGGCCTTGTAGGGCATATTGCCCGGCCAGGTGGCATCAAAAACTGTTCACCTGGCCGGCAAAAAATCAAAAAACCGGCTCACAGATACCTGTAGCGGGGGGGGGGGTACCCCCGGCCAGGTGAATGTCACGAGGCCGATAACCAGCAAGCATCTCCACGGCGCGGGATAACATTACTGCAATGCATGTACGCGGGACACACTTCGAGCCTTATCGCTTTCGTGCAATTCATCGAGCAGGAAGTCCAGCGGGATCGTTCGTGCAAATCATCCAGGCAGGGGACATTGCTCACAGGGCCTCCAGATGACATGCCACTGCCTGGATGGAGCGAAATAGACCTCATCTATGCAGGGCACACGGTCCACAATGGCCCCAGATGGTGCTGGCCTGCCTGGATGAATGTCACGAAGGCATCGCCGCCGGAATATGCGTTCTCCGGCGGCTAAAGTTCAAGCGCTGCGGGGAGCTCGCCTTAAGGCTCTCCTCGCGCTTGACTTTTGCCTGGGGGAACCCTTTGACTATACGAATAGTAGTAATTCCAAAATGCAGCGTGTTTGACAGGCCGTGACGTTAGAGGGAGTGGTAGTGGGTATGGAAGCGGGTGCGGTAACCTTCCACGCTGGAGGTCGATATCATGGATGGTTCGACATAAAACAACGGAACCTTCCATGCTGGGGGCCCGTTTCATGGATGGTTCAATGTTAACGGGGTGAACCATCCATGCTAATGCCCAATATCGTGGATGGTTCATGCCTCAGAAGCGAACCTTCCATGCTGGAGGTCGATATCATGGAAGGTTCAGCGGCCAGAAGCGAACCTTCCACGCTGAAGGGCCATATCATGGATGGTTCGATATAAAATAACGGAACCTTCCATGCTGGAGGTCCAAATCACGGACAGTTCATGAATACCGTCAAGCAAATTCTGCACACATAAGCAACAGCCGGCAGGCAAGCGGGCCCACTACGGAGCCCGGCGCAGTCCTGCCGGTCTGTAGCCGCCGGAGGCCGTATATTCCAGCGGCGGTGCCGTCATTGACATAGGCTGAAAACTAATGAAATAACCATCCGCAAAGCCCAGTCCTCGTGACATTCACCTGGCCGACAAGCCTGCCCCAGAAGGCATTGTGGGGCATCCAGGGTATCCCAATGGAAAGGAAATGTGTCCATCTGCATAGCCTACCTGCCCCACAGATACGTAGAACCATAGGGTGGGTGTGCAGATGAATGTCACAAAGACACCGCCGCAGGAATGCAGGGCCTCCGAATCAGAAATTGAATGATCTTCAGGGAGTGAAAGCCTGCCTTTACTATTCTTCATCCTCCGGCATATTGCCGGCGTAAGCCTTCCACTTGCTGATGAGGGCGCACATATCGGCAGGGAGTTCGGAATCGAAACGGATGAACTCGCCGGTACGCGGATGGACAAAGCCCAGAGTCTTCGCATGGAGGGCCTGCCTTGGACATATCTCGAAACAGTTGCGGATGAACTGCTTGTATTTGGAATAGATTGTTCCCTTGCGGATCTCAGAACCGCCATAGCGGGCATCATTGAAGAGAGGGTGACCGATATGGTTCATATGCACCCTGATCTGATGAGTCCTGCCCGTCTCCAGACGGCATTCCACCACAGTCACATAGCCATAGCGTTCAAGCACACGGTAATGCGTGACTGCATGCTTGCCCTTGTCCCCATCCGGATATACCTTGAAGCGGAGACGGTCATTCGGGTCGCGGCCTATATTGCCGGTGATGGTCCCCTCGTCCTCATTGATATTGCCCCAGACCACTGCGACATACTTTCTCTCGATAGTATGACGGAAGAACTGCCCTGCCAGATTGAGCTGGGAATCATCATTCTTCGCCACCACCAGAAGTCCGGAAGTATCCATATCGATCCTGTGCACCAGCACACCCATCCTGTCATCCTTTGCATCCGGACCCTGGGAAATACCCAGATGAAAGGCAAGAGCATTGACAAGAGTCCCCTCGAAATGGCCGTGCCCCGGGTGAACCACCATACCGGCAGGCTTGTTGACCACCAGAAGGTCATCATCCTCATAGACTATGTCGAGCGGAATATCCTCCGGCAAGACCTCGAAACCCCTCCTTTCGTATGGCATCACAAAGCGGATGACATCACCAGGACGCACTATCATATTGGCCTTGGCAACCTTGTCTCCGAGACGCACATAGCCATTCCTTATCGCACACTGCACCCTGTGGCGGGAAGTGTCCATAAGATGGCAGGCCATGTACTTGTCAATGCGCAGAGGCGTCTGCCCCACATCCACATTGAGCCTGAAATGCTCGAACATCCCCTGCTCATCGTCCTCCACCGAGGAATCTTCAGTGGCAGAATCCGCATCAGCTGAATCTTCAGAGAATGATCCTTCTGCAGCCGGGCCGGAAACGCCGCTCCCGCCTACCTCAACCTCATCCTCAGAAGCGAAAAGAGTATCATCGAAATTCTCCTTCATCATTCCCCTTTATCTTCAAGTCTCAGATACAAAGTCACGCCGGAACCTCTGGTAACCGAAAATTCAGAAGGTTCGGGAGCCTGCCTATAAACCACGGCATCAAGTGAATCGCTATAGTTCTTCACATTCTTATCGAACTTCAAGCCGCTGATGTTCAATGAATTGTCAAGCACAGCATCCACAGCGCGGAGATACCTCATCCCCGTGACATCCGGAATCATTGTCTCATCATCATCCGAAAGTCCTACAACAAGGTCAATCACGGAGCCGCTGTTGACCATCACTCCCTTGCCGATATCCCTGCCGCGATACTGCTGCTTCAGCACATAATTAGTCGCGATATCCGGAGTATAACGGAGCTTGCCAAGCATCAGCCCGCGGGAAACGAGTTCCGCCTTTGCCTGCCTCATTGAAAGTCCAACGAGAT
>SFPH01000176.1 GCA_004552115.1 Bacteroidales bacterium | reverse complement strand
AGTCGAAGTTGGCGTATGTGACGTTGGCTCCGATTTTTGCCCATTCGGCGGCCTTGTGGTCCACCTTGACGCGGGCCGTGTACCTTTCCATATCGGAGTTGGCCACGATTCCCTTGTTGTTCAGATAGCCGAAGGACATATAGAGCGAGGTCTTGTCCGAGAAACTGGAGTAACTTGCATTGTATTCCTGCCTCAGGGAGTGCCTGTAGGCGGCGTCGGTCCAGTCGTCCGGCCTGACGTAGTATTCCTGTCCCTTATAGACCACCTTCCTTCCGAGAGTGGCAAGAGGGTTGACCTTGCCGTTGACGCCGATGAAGTTCTGGCCCTGAGGTACGGTATAGACCTGATATCCCAGACCTCCGTCTGCGGCTGAGGCCGTGAGGTTGGCGTTGGCCTTGCGGCTGGCGTCGATGTCCCCGTAGCCTGAATCCAGATAGTAGTTTCTGAGAGCATTGTAGTGGGTCTCGTAATAGAGGGCGGGGTCCGTGATGTAATCGTAGTCCTTTACCGCTCTCATATTCACACCCCACTTCACGTCCAGGTTGAATCTGGACTGAGTGCGTCCCTTCTTCGTGGTGACCATTATGACACCGTTTGCTCCTCTGGCTCCGTAAAGGGCGTTGGAGGCGGCATCCTTGAGGACTGTCATTGACTCGATGTCATTGGAGTTGAGGTTGCCCAGGTCACCGGAGTAAGGCATTCCGTCCACAATCCAGAGCGGGGAGTTGCCCGCATTCAGAGAGCTGAATCCCCTTATGCGGATATCCGGGCTTGCTCCCGGCTGGCCGGATGAATTAGTGAGCTGGACTCCGGCAATCTTTCCGGTAAGTGCCTGTGCCACATTGGATTGCTGAGTCTTGGTAACATCTTCGCTGTTGAGGACTGCCGCTGAACCGGTGAAGGCCTCTTTCTTTGCGGTACCGAACGCCACTACTATGACTTCATCCAGTTTCTGGGTATCCTCCGTCAGTACCACATTGATGACTGAACGGCCGCCTACAGGAATCTTCTGCGTCATGTATCCGAGCATCTCGAATGAAAGCACGGCATCGGACGGGACGTTCAGGGAGTAGGCTCCGTCAATGTCCACCATGATTCCGTTGGTGGTTCCGTCCACCACCACAGCTGCACCGATGAGCGGCTCTCCGCTGCTGTCGGTCACTTTACCCGTTACTGTGATATCCTGTCCCCTCAGGTTCAGGCATAGTGTGAGGAAAAGTGTCAGTAGTAATAAAGATTTTCTGGTCATTATTGTTGATTCTGTATTTTTATTTCAGATCCGATTCGGTAAGCAGGTTTTCCTGAGTCTGTATTTTTATTTCAGATCCGATTCGGTAAGCAGGTTTTCCTGAGAACCCGTGTAGAGCTCAGCCTTTCCGTGCCATTCGATGGAGACAGTGTTTCCAGTTCCGCTTGCCGAGCCCCAGGAGGAAATCACCTCATCCTTGAATGAGAAAACGATGTCCAGTGACTTGTCCTCATTCCAGGTGGCGTCAATGACGGCGGAAGCCGGACAGTATCCGAAACCGTTGTTCTGAGATCCGTAGTTGCCATATTGCAGCAGGGTTACACCTGAGGAGTAGGTATAGACGAAGTGCCAGAAGTGGCCGTCCAGAGAGCCGTTGAGCCCGAATGCGTCGTCCTTGACAGCGAGCTGCGGGGTGCAGGTGTCATTGTGTGGGTCCTCGGCAGAATTGGCATTGATGAAATACAATACGTATGCCGGCGTCGTTTCTCCGAATAAACTCTTGAAGCTCTCAGTCTTCCTGATGCGGAGAGATGTGATTTCCATGTTCTGGAGCTCGTTCTCGTCTTTGTCTGTCACGATAATCGTGCAGGCTTCCGGAAGAATCGGCGAAATGTCGAAGTCCTCGTCCATCATTGTGATTTCCCCGAAATACTCTGCATTGACAGTCCTTCCGTCCACCAGTGTGATGTCGGCTTTTGCGTAGAGTCTTCCGTCCTGCATCTCATCCAGAACGAGAATGCTTCCGCTGGCGATATCACCCTTCTTGAGGGAGTAGGTTGCCACGTTGTCATAATCATAGACGAACACTGCCGCAGCGGCGCTTCCTGGGCCGATTTCGACCTCTGAACCTATCTGGTTGGATGCCAGCGTGAATCTTACCGCAATGCCGGACTGTCCTTCTCCATTGTCCCTGAGATCCTCAGGACGCGAAAGCGGTCTGTCGGCATTGCCGAATGCGAGGGTTAGGGAACCCGTGCCCTGATATCCGAACACCTTGTCCAATGCGCTGTCCGCCTGGCCGGTAATCCCGAATGTGTTGCTGCTGAAATACCCCGAGGACGTATTTCCTGAAAATTCCACCTTCAGGCTTCTCGACCCGGAACTTATGTCAACGGACAATCCGAGGTCGCTGCCCAATCTTCCTGCAGAGGCGGTCAATGTGCCTTTCATACTGTCGCCTTCGGCAATGAAGTCCTCGCCCGAGCAGCGTATTACAATGCCCTCCGCAGCTGAAAGGTCAATCTGCTTTCCATAGCATTCCTCCGGAATTGTGATTTCCAGGTCGGCCTTCAGTCCGCTCTCCGGCCTTGTAATGCCGGCGGCGGAGCATATATAGTAGGTGCGGGTCTTTCCGGCTGTCCTCCAGTCCAGCACACTGCCGATATCTTCCTTTCTGCCGTCAAGAAGGAACTGGTTGGCGAGGTGTACAGGCGCCTTGACGGATTCCGGAGCAGGGCCCGAATAACCGGCAACCAGTTCTTTCCCGTCATTGCCGACAACCCAGATGTAAAGCTCAAGATTGTCTCCGGAGAGGTCGAGGCTGAAATCGAATGCCTTTGTCCTGGTATTGACATCGGCATCTCCCATCGTGAAATCCCGGTATGTCATGTCGAATGATTCCTTGTAGCCCTGAAGGCTGCCTACGTTGACAATCAGTGAGTTACCCTTGCTGATCATCTCATCGGCATCGGTTATGCCAGAGGAAGGGGAGAGGTAGAATGTGCACTCTCCGCCGTTTTCCGTCCGGACTGCGGACTTGATGTCAAGTATCTGTCCGCAATACCACAGCCTGTTCTCAGGCTGGTATGACGGTTCCAGTGGCTTTACGTCTTCAGGCTTCTCGGAACACGAGAATGTCAATGCCGTCAATGTGGCGGCCAGCATTACCCTTGCTTTCATTGTCTGTCCTTATCTGATGTCGAACTTTCCGTTGCTGAAGTCAGCCAGCGGGGCCAGTTCCCTGACTGGAGCGGCCGAGCGGACCTGCCTGGCAGACACAGTCTCCTGTGCGGTGCCGGCACCAGGCCATTCTGTCACAGGAACTGTTCCCTTGTAGCGGTAAACAGGGCCGGTCCAGGAACCGCGCACATGATGCTTCCTGACACAGATGCCGTCAATATCGAAGGTGAACCAGTTGTCTCCTCCTTCGGCCTTGGTAATGGTCACTTCTCCGCCATAGAAGTTCGCATGCTGGTCCATGTGGGTTTTTTCGTTGAGGTGTACGAATGAGGAGCTTGCGAAATCGCCCTCGAGCATTATTCCCCTCATCATGTGTCCCGGCACGAAGTGTTCCGGGAAGCGGTCCTCGGTGCACGGATAGGTGCCAGGGGTGATGAAGGTCTCCGCATCATCGTTCACGAGGAGTTCGAGCAGAACCCTGTCTCCCTCTCCGTCGTCGCCCTTGAGGCCAATGTAGACATACTGGAGGCCGAATGGAGCCGGATATGTCGGCTTGATGTTCTTAAGAGCCTCTCCGTCAATGTCATAGTATCCCATGCCTCCTACCCAGATCCTGTTCAGAGGAGCTACATAGGCGCAATCCCACATCGAGAGGTCCATGTCATAGTCCTTCTCGAGGGTGGATGTGCCGTCATCATCTCCCTTGTCGTCCGAGTTGTCGATTACAGGAATCTTGCCGGTGTAGGAGCCGCGGATTCTGTAGCCGTCATTGGAGAAGAGATCATAGTTGACGGTGAATCCGGCGTTGTCAGCCAGCTCGGTGATTTCAATCTCTCCTTCAGCGCCGTAGGAGTATTTTTCAGTTGCCTTCTCGCCCCTTGCGTCAAGGTAGTGGGCATAGGAACCCATCACCATCGGTATGCCGTAATAGTTGATCTCCATGGCAGGCAGCCAGGTGCCGTGCTCAAGGCCTTTCGACATTGTATATTTTCCGGGTATGAGTTTGGCATTCTTCGGATTGCCGAAGAGGTCGCTGAACACTACAAGCGAAACGCAGTAACCGTCCTTGCCCTGGATATCGTAATTCTCGTCGAATATGTTTATCAGCATCATTCCGGTAGCGGAGTCGAAGAGGTTGCCGTAGTAGAGGGCGGTAGCTTCCACACCTTCGAACTCCACGTCCTTGCCAATCTGAGGGTTGGAGAAATTGCTCCCGGCGTCGATGGAGTAGAAATCCTCGCCGGAGTACTCCAGCTTGACCCTCTTGAGTTTCTCGTCAATGCCATATGCCGTGATATGAAGGTTTCCTCCGTCTCTCTCGATGGTC
>SFPH01000175.1 GCA_004552115.1 Bacteroidales bacterium | reverse complement strand
GTATCGCTACAGATATCTGTAGTGGCATATTGACTGTCAGGTGAATTGCACGAACGGCCACGCTGTAATTCCCGCCTGGATGAAATACAGGAGCAAGCCCGCAGATATGCATCTGGATGAATGAATTGCACGAACGGCCACGCATCCCCAGGCAAAAGTCAAGCGCAAGGAGAGCCTTAGGGCGAGCTCCCCGCAGCGCTTGAGGCCACTGAAAAAGGTCCTCACAATTTACGTATCTGAGAATCGCATATATGAATAACCCTTTGAGATTTTGATTTCCGTTATGGATTTGCGATTCTCAAAGGGTTATTTTATCTGATGTTCAGATATTTCTAGAGATTTCTCTTTATTTTCCCATTATTTTCATTATTCTCTTCAGATTTACGACAAATAGTGTGACAGCACCCTGCAACTCCATAGCTGATATCCCATAGGACTCAGCTCTATCATATCCATGTGCGTGCTTTATTTCAGAATTCTTTGCTTCTATCTTATACCTCTCTTTTGATAACCTCCTAAATTCAAGCGTATTCTGAAATTCCAATTGTTCCTGGTGTTCTTCAGACAAAATACGAATATTAATATTTTTACTTGTCGCTCCCAGCAAGCATTCTTCACGCAATTTACAGATTGAGCATCTTCTGTGACTCCATCTATATCTCAAAGTCTTATTTTTATTTCTCGATTGCTCTCGTTCGTCTTTACGTTCAACACCTTGTGAGGAAAGTACGCCCATTGGACAGATATATCTGTCAGCATCTTTGTTGTATGTAAATTGATCATCTAGTGAACTTTTGGCAATGACATGTCCCTGAGTTATCATCTCATTAAGTTTGGCTACCACTGCAATATTCTTTTCCTTTGCCATAATGAGATTATCTTTTCCAGAATACGCGGCATCTCCAATAATTGTGTCTACTTGTACTCCTGTCTTTTCTGTCTTCTCTACCAATATCGGGAGTTGCTGCCCATCGCTTTTCTCACCAGTTGTAACAGTTGCTGCTGTAATTATCCTTTCAGGAGTCATTGCTATATGAGTCTTATATCCTAAGAACGACGTCTCTGCAGACTTGTGTCCAACTCTTGCATCCTTGTCATGAGAAATTGGAGTATGAGAGTGGATATCATCGATAGCTTCTGCGAGATAGTTGATGCTTTCCTGAAGTGCAGGATTATTAGACAGTGTTGAATCTGACGCAACATACTCCATCAATTTCTCACAATCAGCCAACTCATCCTGGAGTCTAACATTGTGATTATACAATGGTAATTTGTCTTCATATTCATTGTCCCAATCTTTGATTCGTGTACGTAATGTTCTACTCCTATGTTTAAGGACATCAATTGGAGTGAGCGGATTGGCCCTTGATATTGTATGGGTAGCATCAACAATGATAGACTTACTTGTGATAATACCTTTTTCAATCGCGACACCAACAGTCTTTGCTATCAGCATATCAAGGAGATTTACATCCTTCAATCTTTGACGTCTGAACTTTGTGAGAAGGCTTGGATCAATAACATTATCCTCTGGCATTAGGCCAAGAAAACGCTTATATGATAGATCGTAACGAGAGTGTTCTACAACATCCACATCTGAGAAGTTGTCAATGACCTTTATCATGAGATACTTGAAAAGCATGATTGGATCAGCAGCCTTTCTACCATTGTCTAAACAATACTTATCCTTCAGTTCATCGTAAATGAAGCTAAAGTCGATTAGTTCATCGATAAGTCTATATTTATTGTCTGCTGGAATAAGCATGTCATACAAAACAGCATGTTCACTAAACTTTATTTCTCCCTGAGTATTAAGCATAACCTATTGTAAATCAATACTTAAAGATACAAAAACTTTATCAGACAAGCAAAAAAAGAAGACACTATCTTGATTACAAGATAATGTCTTTCGTATAGTTTTTCAGTGGCCTCTATATGGCCTCCGGCGGCTACAGACCGGCAGGACTGCGCCGGGCTCCGGAATGGGCCCGCTTGCCTGCCGGCTGTTGCTTCCATGTGCAGAATTTGCGTGGCGGTATCCCTGAACCGTCCGTGATATTGCCTCTCAGCGTGGAGGGTTCGCCCTATTGCCCCTGAACCATCCATGATATTTGCCTTCAGCGTGGAAGGTTCGCCTCTGAGACCTGAACCATCCATGATATTTGCCTTCAGCGTGGAGGGTTCACCTCTGAGACATGAACCTTCCATGATATCGACCTCCAGCATGGAAGGTTACTGCGCCCGCTTCCATACCCACATCCACTTGGCTGATCACTGATTTTCATTTACGATTCGAGTGATGGTAGTATCTCCCATTTACTGCTCGAGTGACGGTAGTACATCCACGGCACACTTATAAGCGTTGTGCCATCCGCCATAAGGAGATACGCTCGTTCGTGCAAATCACCTGGCAGTGGAGGTGCCTCTACAGATACTTGTGGACAGGGTAGCACGTGCCGGTGCCTTGAAAATGCCGGCACCGGACAGCCGGGGTATTGCTACACATATCTGTAGCAGGGTATCGACTGGCCGGTGAATTGCACGAAACTGGGCAAGTAGCACATCGTGGACAGTCCCGTCGCCAAAGACTGTTCCTTTCACACTAAAGACTGATGCCATACAAGTTGTGTGCTTGGCCGGTCTGGCGTCACCGCAGCCGGAATATACGTCCTCCGGCTGCTCAAAGCAGGCTGCGCGAGCTCCGCCGTTGGCTCGCTCCGCCCGCTTTGTGACGGCTGCCGGGTGAGGCCCTTCCACGAAAAGTCCCATATCACAGATTGTTGCCATCCAGATGAGAAATCATCTACGCTAACGTCCAGTATCACGGACGGTCCGATGCCCAAAGCGGTCCCCTCCACATCACGGACGGTCCGATATCAGGAGCCGGGACCATCCGGGAAAGCGCCACATATTGCAGAAAGAATCGTAAGCATCCCTGCGATTGCGCAGGGAATGCCTTAAATGATCCATTTACCTTTGCAGGAAAAGAAATCCGGACAGTCCGTAATCAGTTCCCTAAAATTGCGTATCTTTACAATTGACATATGCGACGGGTTATATTCCATATCGATGTGAACTCCGCCTTCCTCAGCTGGACGGCTGTGAAGCTGCTTGAGGAGGGCGACGAGGACATACGTCTTGTACCGTCGGTAGTTTCCGGAGACCCTTCCGACAGGAGGAGCATTGTGACCGCCGCATCCATTCCGGCCAAAAAAATGGGAATAAAGACAGCCCAGCCGGTGACAATGGCTCTGCGCACCTGCCCGAATCTCAGAATCGTGAGGGGAGACTGGGCCTGGTACAGGCAGTGCTCGGACTCGTTTATGGATATATGCAGGAGTTACTCCCCGGTGCTGGAAAAGTTCTCCATTGATGAATGCTTCATCGATATGAGTCTCCGCCTGTA
>SFPH01000174.1 GCA_004552115.1 Bacteroidales bacterium | reverse complement strand
CGTTGAAGGTAAGATACAGGGGCAGCGCCTCGGACGAGGCCGTTGGAGAGGCGGAACTGGAGTTCAGGGTACTTCCACCATGGTATTCCTCGGCGACAGCCCTGTTATGCTATTTCATTGCCGCAATGTCGGTTGCGTTCTGCGGAATTGTATCTACCCGGAGGCATTACAAGCGCAAGCAGCAGGAAGCCCTTGCCGAGGCGGAAGAGGCCCATATCAAGCAGCTGGACCAGGCCAGGATGGACTTCTTCGTCAATATTTCCCACGAACTCTGCACCCCGCTGACGCTCATCAACGGCATCACTGAGCATCTGAAGGACTCGCTGGGCGGCGACCCGTCATTCAGCAGGCACATCGGCCTGCTGGAGTCGAATGTGACCGGACTGAGGGAACTTGTAGAGGAAATTCTCAATTTCAGGATGATTGAAGGCGAGGGTTTCGGCAAGCTCAGGATAATGAAAACCGACGTGGCCGCAGAAATCCGGGAGCATATGCATTCCTTCGACGAGATGGCCACAGGCTGCAGGATTTCCCTTTCCGCCTCCGTCAATGATGTACTGGAGTGGAATACTGACCGCTCCTGCTTCAAGAAAATCATCTTCAATCTGGTTTCCAATGCTCTGAAATATACCCCGTACGGCGGCTATGTAACTGTGGCTGCGGATGTTACGGAGGCGGGGCTCGAACTCAGGGTCCGCAATTCCGGCGAGGGATTGACAGGGGAGCAGATGGCCGTGATTTTCGACAGGTACAAGATCCTGGACGAGATGTCCACCAACATGTACGCCGGCACCACCAGGCACGGACTGGGACTATTCATCTGCAAGTCATTGGCAGCAAGCCTTGGAGGAGAAATCAGCGTATCTTCCAGCCTGGGCAGCTGGACTGAGTTCAGGGTTATTCTCCCTCATCTGGAAGGGAATGCAGCCGAATCTCCGGAGCCTGTTCAGGAACAGCCGGAACCGCCTTCCGGCGAGAATGCTCCTTACGGGACACTTCCGGCAGTCCTGATAGTGGATGACAACAAGGACATCCGCTGGCTTCTCTCCAATGCTTTTTCCGACTCATTCCGTGTCCTTGAGGCTTCCGGACTGGAGGAAGCTGAGGCCATACTGGACAAGTCCGTGCCGGATATCATCATCACTGACGTGGTCATGGGCGGCAAGGATGACGGATTCGAGCTTGTGAGAAAGCTCCGGGCGGACAAGTACCGCAGAAGCATACCGGTCATCGTATGTTCGGCCAGGGTTGCGGAACAGGACCAGATAGAGGGAATGGACTCCGGTGCTGACGCATATTTCACCAAGCCGTTCTCGGTGTCCGTGGTGAAGGCCACGGCGGAACGCCTTCTTTCCAACAGGAAGATGCTCAAGGACTGGTACGATGCGCCGGAGAGTGCCAGGACCATTGTCAACAGCAAGGTGATGCACAATCCGGACAAGGAGTTCGTGGAGAAGGCCATTCTTTCAATGAAGGAGAACCTGACCGAGGAGAACTTCAACCTGGAGCGTCTTGCAGACCTTATGGGCCTGAGTTCCAGGAATTTCTACAGGCGGTTCAAGAAGATTACCGGCCAGACTCCGAGCGAGTTCATGAAACAGTACCGCTTCGAGTCCGCCGCCCGTCTTCTGAAGAATTCCGACATGACTGTGCAGGAGGTGATGTACGGTGTCGGCATCTCGAACAAATCCTATTTCTACCGGGAGTTCACCAGGATTTACGGGAAGACCCCGAAGGAGTACCGTCAGGGATAATTATCTCTTGGGCAATATCTTGTACCTTACTCCAAGGTTTTTGACATCGGCCAGGAAGTCCGAGGTCACTGCGACCTGGAATTTCTTGGACAGGAACTCGATCTGATACTTTGTCTTCGGGTCGACCAGGAAGATGGAGAGAGGGATGTTGCCCTTGCTGCCCTTGATGGCGTTCTTCAGGCTCTCGCGGAAATCCGGATTCAGCATTGTGGTGCTGATCTCGATGACGAAGCCGGCAACCATCCTTTCGGCAATGTTTCCCAGCAGGCTTATGTTCTTGAGCCTGAATTTGTAAGGCACTGTGGCCGCCTTCTCCTTCTCCTCCGGCTTGACGTAGTAGCTCTCCTTGATTTCACCCTCGATATAGATGGCCGTATGGTCATTGAGATAGGACATGTAGGTCTCGTAGTCCTTGCCGTAGAGCGAGAGCTCATAGGTCCCGCTGAAATCCTCGACATTGACCCTGGCATAAGGCTTTCCGCTCCTGGAAGTCTTTGTCTCATAACTTGTTATGAGACCGGCGACATTAGCCTTCTGCGGCTTGCGCTCCTCGTCGCATTTTGCAATCAGTGCGTCCAGTTCCGTCAGCGGGCAGGTCGTGAAGTTCTCGATCTCGAACTCGTATTTCTTCAGAGGGTGCTCCGAGAGATACATTCCCACGATATCCTTCTCCTTCTTCAGAAGATCCAGAGTATCAATCTCTCCCGTGACCACAGGCGGCTCCGGCTTCTCTGCCTTAAGCTCTTCGACTTCGCCGAAAAGCGAGGCTGCGTCGTCTTCCGCATTCTTCTTCGTTATGGCGGCATAGTCCATCAGCTCGTCGATGAACTGCGCCCCGCTCTTTCCAGGCTGGAAATAGCTGCTTCTGGCAATGCCGAATGAGTCGAAGGCTCCCGCATAGACCAATGATTCCATCGCCTTGCGGTTCACCGTGCCGGACATCCTCTCGCAGAAGTCGTAAATGTCCTTGAACAGTCCGTTGGCCTCCCTTTCCTTGATGATGGCATCCACAATGTTGGCTCCGAAGCCCTTCATTCCGCCCATTCCGAAATGTATGTCGCCTTTCTTATTGACGGTGAAGTTGGCGTCGCTCTCATTGACATCAGGGTTCAACACCTTGATTTTGTGACGTTTGCAGTCCGCCATGATCTTCTTGATCTCATCCATCTTGGAGAGATTGCAGCTCAGGTTGGCGGCCTGGAACTCTGAAGGATAATGGCATTTCAGCCAGCCGGTCTGGTAGCTCACCCAGGCGTAGCAGGTGGCGTGCGACTTGTTGAAGGCGTACTGGGCGAACTTCTCCCAGTCTTTCCAGATTTTGTCGAGGACCTTCTCCGGATGCCCGTGTGCGATACCTCCCTGCATGAACTTGTCCTTCAGGGAGTTGAGGACATCGATCATCTTCTTTCCCATTGCCTTGCGGAGCTTGTCGGCCTCGCCCTTGGTGAATCCGGCGAGTTTCTG
>SFPH01000173.1 GCA_004552115.1 Bacteroidales bacterium | reverse complement strand
TCATACACTCCGCAATTGCCTCCGATGAAGACATTGTCCTCAATGATCACAGGCAATGCGCCGACCGGCTCAAGCACTCCGCCTATCTGGGCGGCAGCCGCAATGTGGACGTTCTTTCCGACCTGCGCACAGGAACCCACAAGTGCGTGGGAATCAATCATTGAGCCCTCGTCCACGTATGCTCCTATATTGACATAGGCAGGCGGCATCATGATAACGGAAGGGGCCAGATATGCTCCCCTCCTGACAGAACTTCCGCCAGGGACGATACGGACCCTGTCCTCCACGGTGAAACGCCTGGCAGGTATGGTGTCCTTGTCAATGAAGGACAATCCTCCCTCCGACATATCGGTCAGCTTTCCGAGACGGAAACCGGTGAGTATCATCTCCTTGATCCAGGAGTTGACCTTCCACTCACCATCAACTTTCTCCGCAACCCTTATCTTTCCGGCCTCGAGGTCCTGGCAGACCTTGAGGAATTCATTCATTTCGCTGTTCATAATAGTATCTATTTGGAGTAACTGCCCACAATGCCGGAGAGGAGATCCCTGGTCGACTGCACGGCCTCGGTGAGCGGAAGACGCATCTCAGGGGTGCAGAAGCCCATTATTGAAAGGGCGGCCTTGACCGGGATTGGATTGCTCTCGACGAAGCAGGCGTGATAGAGAGGCATGAGTTCATTGTTCAGCGCCACGGCTTTCTCCATGTCCCCGGCCGCTGCGGCATCCGCGAGGGCCTTCATCTGCGAAGGTGCCACATTGGACGCCACGCTGATGACACCGTCGCAGCCGGAAGCCATCAGTGGCAGGGTCTGGTCATCATTGCCGCTCAGGACAGTGAATCCCTCCGGAGCCTGCCTGCGGATATCGATAATCTGGGTCACATTGCCCGATGCCTCCTTGACGGCACGGACATTAGGAATCTGCGCCAGGATGACATCCCTGTCGGTTGCCTCCGCTATTGTCTTGAAATACTGATAGATACCCTCCTGCTCCGGCTTATTGTAGAATGGCACGACCACGAGGTAGGCATCCGCCCCGAAAGGGTCGAGCAGCCTCATGTTGCGTATCGTGGCAGCCGGGGAGTTGGAGCCGACTCCGGCGACTATCGGAAGTCCATTGCTCTCTTCCTTTGTGATTTTCAATATATTGACCTTCTCCTCATCTTCGAGGCAAGGGGTTTCCGCAGTGGAGCCGAGCGGGACCAGGAAATCGACCCCGGCCTCAACCTGTCTCCTGACAAGTGCCCTGAAGGCATCATAATCCACCTTACCGTCCCTGAACGGGGTTACGAGCGCCGTTCCGAGACCTCTGTACTCTCTTCTCATAAGCCTAAAAACAAATCCTTGAAATCATTGACCAGTTCAACATTCTCCCCGGCTGCGGCTTTCTCCGCGATCTCGTCCGCCATTCCGGCAGCGACTACCGCACCTTCAGCGAAGCCCTGTCTCGAGAATGCCTCGTGCTCGAAAGTGAGCCTGTCGCAGCTTCCCTCGAAGCCTACGGTATGGATGCCGGCGAGCTCTCCCACGCGGACCGAGGCCACATCGGTGTGCAGGCCCATATTGGCATCCACGCATGCCGCCAATGTCTTGGCGGTGCCGCTTGGGGCGTCCAGTTTATGACAATGATGTTTTTCCACTATGTACGGGGCGTATCCGCCTGCCTTCGCAAGAAGCCTCGATGCGATGTCGACTGCGGCGGAGAGCACATTGACCCCCACGGAATAGTTGGAGGCCCATATCATCGGAGTCCCGCATTTGCGGAAATAATCGGAGACCTCCTCCCTGATATCATACCAGCCTGTCGTCCCGATGACGGCAGCCTTGAAATTTTCCGCGATGAACTTGTAGTTGGCCCTGAAGGCCTCCGGAACAGTGAAATCCACGCATACGCATTCACGTGCAAGTTCCTTGTCCACAGAGGTGATGTCCTCGCTCCAGCCGGCACACTCGATACCGCGCTCCCTGAGGACGCTCTCTACCATCTTTCCCATACGGCCGTAGCCGCTTATAAGTACCTTCATATAGTTTTCACATCCAAATGTTAACCTGCAAATATAACTATTATTTCTGTCAAGGTCAACCGAAATATTCGCAGTGAAGTGCAGAGACAATGCTCTTGGCTACGGCCTTGTCCACTACCACGCTGACGCTCAGCATTGAAGGACTTGCGGACAGCATATGGACAGGTGCGGATTTCCGCAGCAGGGCAGACAGCACTTCGTGCGACGAGGCTACATCCCGGCCGACCACGGATACGAGGGCCTTGTCAGTCAGGACCTGGACCTCATATTTCTCCCTGAGACGCCTTACAGCATTGTCGGAAGCGGTTTTACCCACCTCCAGGACAATGTTGAGCGATGATTCGGAGACGGTTTCCGGTCCGCTCTTCAGGCCTTCGGAAGCGAGAACCTGATAAACGTCGGCAAGCATCGCGGCGGCCCCGCCGGTTTTCGGGGAAGTGATTCTGAGAAATTCCACTTCCTCATTGAGGGCAATGCTTTTCGGCCCTGCGCCTTCCCCGCTGAAAGAGACCTCGGAGCCCTGGCCCTCAGGGTTTGCGGAATTCAGGACGACAACGGGAATGCCCCTCTTTCTTGCAGGCTCAATGGTCAGCGGATGGAGCACCCTGGCGCCGAGAGAAGCCATCTCCGCAGCCTCGTCATAAGACAGCCTGGCTATCCTTCCGGTATCGGAAACGATTCTCGGGTCTGCGGTGCGGATACCGTCCACATCGGTCCAGATTTCCACTCTGGATGCATTCAGGGCCATTCCGAATATGGCGGCTGAATAGTCCGAGCCCTCGAAGCCGAGCACTGAAGGGAAGCCTTCCACAGATGAGGCAATGAAGCCCTGGGTCAGGATTACGGACGCTCCTTTGGACAATGCGGGATATTCCCTCCTGACATTGGCCTCGGTAGCCTCCAGATCAGGTGCGGCAGACATGTAGTTGCAGTCGGTCACCATCATTCTCCGGGCATCGGCCCAATGGCAGGACAGGCCTGCGGCATTCATTGCGGCAGAGACAATTACCGAAGAGAGCAGCTCTCCCGTGGAAACGATGCGGGCATAGCTTCTCGGAGAGAGTTCGGCAATGCGGAATACGCCGTAAACGAAGTCCTCGAGTTCGTCGCAGAGCTGTCCAATGCGCCCAAGGCAGTCCTGGAGCAATGCAGACCCTTCCGGAAGCAGTTCGGCGGCAAGGTCGCAATGCCTTTTCCGCAATGCTGAAAGAAGTTCCCTGAATTCGTCCTCCCGCCTTCCCTGGGCGGCCTCGGCAATGCTGCATAGCTGTCTGGTGACTTTTGACAAAGCTGAAACCACTACAAGCGGCTTCTCAGCCATTCTCCCGCGGACAATGCCTATGACTCTGCGGATGGCCTCTGCATTCTGGACAGAGGTCCCTCCGAACTTCATTATTATCATAACGCTATTATGCTTGAAATCATTCTCTTATACTGTTCGACAGCCTTTCTGAGCTCACTCATCAGGACATATTCCCGGTCGGTATGCGCTACAAAAATAGAGCCCGGCCCGCACATCGCCCTGTGAGTGAAGCCGGTCAGCCTCGGGGTGTCGCTTCCGAATGAGACCGGCGCGGTATCATATCCAGGAAGCACGTCATATTTCATAGGGGTGTCACCGCCGAATGCCTCGACTTCAATGCCGGGGAATGTTTCTGCCCACTCCTGAGGAAGGGCTGAGACAATGTCGTCCGATGTTGCCGTGGTCCTGAAATACAGCCTGAACGAGAGTTCAGGACAGAGTATGTTCTGCGGATTTCCTGCCGAGAGGCAGCCTATGTTCCAGGTGGTTTCCCCCAGCACAGGGTCAATAGGCAATTCCCTGTCTTTCAACGCATTGACAAAATCATTGAAATCCAATACGGCACTGTGACCGAGATGCGGATAGCCCGAATGGCAGGCCTTGCCGCGCATTGTGATGCGGAAGGACTTGGTTCCCTTGGATGCGGATACCATCCTGTTGTCAGTCGGCTCTCCCACTATGATCCAGTCCCCTCCGGGACAGTCTCTTGTCCAGGCCTTTGCGCCATATGAACCGGTCTCCTCCCCGGCCAGGAGCAGGAGGCCGAAACTTCCTTCGAATCCTGATTCCGCCAGTTCCAGACAGGCTGTCATCATTGAAACAATCTGGCCCTTGGCATCGCAGGATTGAAACAATCTGGCCCTTGGCATCGCAGGAACCTCTTCCTGTTATGAGAATGTCGTCAGTCTCAGCGGTTTTTCCGTCAGGCAGCACGGCTCCGGCACTTATTTCACTGAATGCCGGCGGAATGTATGGCGGGACAGTGTCCAGATGGGTACAGAGGCATACCTTCGGCATTTCATCCTCCCTGCAGCCCCAGGTGCAGAGGAGGTTCTGTGTCCCGTCGCCCACTTCATGCCTGCGTATCAGAGGCATCCTGCCTGATGCCCCTCCGGCGCCAGACTCCCGGCGCAATACCGACTCCATCAATTCCGCAAATCCCCTCTCCATCCCGCTGGTGGAATCCACGGATAGAATTTCCTTGAATAAATCTGTCATTTCCATTTGACAAAAATACTAATTGTTGGTCAAAAAATGCACTATTTGGGTCCTGCAAGTTTGATTTTTCGGAAAGTAATGATATATTTGGCAGCGTATAACTTAAAACCGCCCTTAAAAACTGTTGCTGTCACACCGACCGTCGCGATTGGATGTGGTGGCTGTTTTTTTGGTCGGCGTGAAAAGGGAGTGATGAGATGAACAAGGAAAATGATTCGGTAAAAAGGGTGAAGTTCGGCAATTTCAAGCTTTGTGAAAAGGGAGTGATGAGATGAACAAGGAAAATGATTCGGTAAAAAGGGTGAAGTTCGGCAATTTCAAGCTTTCGGAACATGCTATCTGCGTCGGCGACATTGTCGTGCTGGATGACAATCTGGACAGCGAATGGGCGGAAATGAAGCCGGACAATCCGCGCAAGAAAGATGTTCCTGCCAAGCTGATGGCTGCTTTCTGCATAATCTGTCTGGAAGGAAAGATGAGTTTCACCATCAATCAGAAGGATTATGAGCTCGTCAGGAATTGCGGACTGATATGCATGCCCGGAGCCATTGTGGAGCACATTGTGTTCACGCCTGACTGCAAGCTGATAATCGGCGCCATTTCCGAGAGGAATTTCGGAAAGGCGATAATGCAGAGTGCCGGCATAGTCCGCAAATGGCTCATTAAGAACAACGGAATCGGCATAGTGAATTATCCGGAGAGCGTGAGGGAGGCTTTCGTCCAGAGTTATTCCCTGTTCAAGCGGCTTTGGCTTTTCTCCGGCATCAAGGAAAAGTATGCGCAGGATGCGGCCATCGGTTTCTTCTATTTCGCCAGTGCGATTTTCGCCTCGATAATGTCGGACCAGGTGGACATAAACATAGAGGAAACCAATATTTCGAGGAAGAAGGAGCTTGCAGTCAGATTCCTCAATGATGTGCACGAGTATTGCAGCACCGAGAGGTCTGTGGCCTTTTATGCCGGAAGATGCTGTCTTTCGCCTAAATATTTCGCCAGGATCATTACCGAGAGTCTCGGGAAGAAGCCGGGAGACATTATCAAGGCGAGTGTGATTCTGGAGGCGAAGGTTCTGCTGGTTTCCAATGATTATTCGGTCCAGCAGGTCAGCGACAAGATGAATTTCCCTAATTCGTCGTTTTTCTGCAAGTATTTCAAGTCGGCTACGGGGTGCTCTCCGCGGCAGTATCAGCTTTATGGCGAAAAGGCGATAGAGAAGGGCCAGTAGTTACTGGCCCTTCTCTATCGCCTTCGGCTTCGTATCCCCAGTCACTTCGTGACAGCCCCAAGGCACGGGGAACGGTTTCCCCAATCCCCTTCTGTCGCTGCGCTCCGCATGAGGGCCAGTAACTACTGGCCCTTTTCAATCGCCTTCGGCTTCGTATCCCCAGGTTGGCTCGGTAATATGAAAGAGAATGACTTGGTAATTATCCAAATTCGAATCATACTTCCGAGGTCAGATTCTCTTACGAAGTTTGAGCGCAGCCGCAGCTATGGACTGACAAGGAAGGAAATAAGAACCGGAAAGTATTCAAGATTACTTAATATATCCCACCATTGATGGAGATTACCTGGCCGGTGATGTATGCAGCCCTGTCGGAAACGAGAAAGGCCACCAGATCGGCCACCTCCTCGGGCTCGCCGAAACGCCGGGCCGGGATAGTCTTCTTCAGCTCAGCCTCGTCCAGGCCCTCCACCATATCGGTACGCACGAAACCAGGCGCCACAGCATTGACAGTTATCTTTCTGGCGGCCACTTCCTGAGCCAGGGCCTTTGTAGCGGCGATTATTCCACCCTTGGCGGCGGAATAGTTGGTCTGGCCGGGCAGGCCCTTCAGACCAGAGAGAGAAGTCACATTGACAATCCTGCCGCATTTATGAATGACCATCGGCTGAAGGACGGGCCTGGTGACATTGTAAAAGCTGTCCAGATTCGTCTTCATAACCCCGAACCAGTCCTCCGGCTCCATCCAGAGCAGGAGATTGTCCCTGCGGATGCCCGCATTGTTGACCAGGACGTCAATGTATTCGTCCGGATGGGCCTCCTGCCAGGATTTCAGCGCAGCCGACGTCTCTGCAATATCGCCTACATCGAACCTGAGAAGTTCACCTGTACCGCCGGCAGCTTCCACCAGGGAGAGAGCCTCCCGGGCAGCAGCCTCATTGGAGACATAGTTGATTATGATATGGCGCCCCTCTGAGGCAAGTCTGACACATACGGCCCTTCCAATTCCGCGGCTGCCGCCGGTCACAAGTACATTGCTTATCATATTATCTTAATTATCAATCATTTGCCAAAATTTCCGAAGAAAGGTTCTCCAGACCCGGCATTGCAGAGCAGGTCAGAACCGAAGTCATTGATACTCCGAGGATTCCGTGGAGATTCAGGCTCTGCCCGGTCAGGAAGAGATTCTCCAGCGGAGTCCTCGGCGAGAGGACTGTCGCCAGAGGATTCCGGCAATCCCTGAATGCTCCGAAGGCGGAGCCTCCTGCCGTCCCCGTGAAATCCTTCCAGGTAAGCGGACTGCTGGTCCAATAACGGTCAACCGCATTGTCCAGTCCCGGCAACGCCTTGGAAGCCAGCCCCACATTGACGTTTCATCTCCCCGTACGCCTCATCCCTGCCACCCAGAGCCATCCCTTCCATAGGCGTGAGGATGTCAAGCGAGCCGGCGAAACCGTCGGAGACATCGGCCGCATTGAAATGCACCATCACCTCATCTCCACCCCGGCCGGAGATATGCCATGGATCGCAGTTCTGCCCAGTGACAATGACATTGCGGTTCAGATAAGGCATTGCCCCCGGCTTGAGGGCGACATTGACAGTGAACATTCCACGGGTATTGCCGAGACCCGTCATCCTTGACCTGTAAATCCTCCTGAAAGCCCTGCATTCATCCACCATCCCTATCGAAAGGGATGGATGCACATCCGAGATGACATAGTCCACAGGCATCTCCATCATATGGCCGTCCTTCCGAACATCCAGTGAAACGGCCCTGCCGATGCCGTCCGTGCGGATTGCCGTCACTTCAGCTCCCGTCATCAGCTCTCCGCCGTCGCCTTCCAGAGTCTTTATCAGATCCGCGGCAACGGCAGCTCCGCCCCCAGTCTTGCCACCCGTCCGGCCCAGTCTCCAGGAACTACTTATGAATGAGCTGTTTATCTGAGCGAAAACATAGAGAGGAAGGCTCTCGGGACGCAGGTCCATATTGAATGCCGAGGCACAGGAGACCAGGCGGACAAGTTCAGGCTCCGCCAATGTTTCCTGAAGATATTCAGCGGCGGAAACCCCGAAAAGAGGATTCATCCCGGTTTCCGGACGGAAGGCATTGAAAATATTGTCCCTGACATCCTTCAGCAGCCTCACATATTTCCGGATGCCTTCACGGCAATGCGGAAAAGCCCGGCACAAACTATCTTCGTATGCCCCGTAGCCTGTCGGCAGCGCATATTTTTCATTTCCAATGAGAACCTCTGCGGCAAAATCCCCGTCCAGAGGCCTCCAGGGCAGGTTCATCAGCCCGAAATACGAAAACAGCCTGCCGAGCGGCTCCCCTTCGCCGAGACTTCCGACATAGTGAAAACCGGTGTCGAAGGTATGCGTCATTCCCCGGGAGTCCTTCCTGGTGAATGTCTGAAGGGCTCCTCCCGGCACCTTGGCCTTCTCCAGGACAATGACTCTGAATCCCCTGCGCGCAAGAATGCAGCCGCACTCAAGTCCGCCGGGACCGCTTCCGATTATCGCCACCGTCCTGTCCATCTCAATCCTCCTGTATGAAAATCTTGATCTGCCCGCCCGCAATGCGGACTCCGTCAATGAAGGATTCAGTCTCGACCAGTGACATTCCGAACGCCTCCCCCAGCAGCTTTACCCTCGTCCTTATGCATTCGCCCGTCCTTGGCAGACGCTCAATGCGGAAATTCCTGATTTCCCCGATGAGACCGATGCGGGGCTCCTCCCCCGCCTCAACATATCTGTATCCCGAGAAAGCCGCAGCACTCTGGGCGGAATGTTCAATGATGCCCGGCTCGATCAGACAGCCATCCAGGCAGAAAACATTGTCCTCCGAGACCGCAAGCCCGGTTTCCGCACTGTCGCCTCCGGCACTGTACAAAGTGTCGACCATAATCATAGGCGGTCTCTGCGGCAGAAGACGGAGAATTGATTCCCCGCTTGTCAAAATGTTTCCGTCCATAGGCCTTATGGCTGCAAATTCCTGATTACCAGAGAAGAATTCGTTCCTCCGAATCCGAATGAATTGGAAAGGAATGTATCGAAATGCTTGTGCACCAGCCGGCCAGGTATCAGAAGCCTTGCCGAATCCTCGTCGGGATTTTCAAAGTTAAGATTGGCGGCGATGAAGTCATTCTTCATCATCAGAATCGAGTAAATGACCTCGCTCGCCCCCGCCATCCACATCTCGTGTCCGGTCTGGGACTTGGTGCTGG
>SFPH01000172.1 GCA_004552115.1 Bacteroidales bacterium | reverse complement strand
GTTCTCAAGCATCATGCAATGCTTCCTGGTACGCTCTGATGTATCAACGAGCCTCCAGCATTCCGCCACGGACATTGCCGCAGGCACCTCCACTGCGACATGCTTTCCGCATTCCATCGCATAGACTGCCATTTCCACGTGGGTCTGCCAGTTGGTGCAGATATACACGAGGTCAATGTCATCCCTCTCGCAGAGCTGCTTCCAGCCATCCTCTCCCGAGTACTCGGCAGCGGCAGGCTTGCCCCTCCCGGCAAGAATCTCCTGAGACCTGGCGACCCTGTCGGCCTCAAGGTCACAGAGAGCCACGACCTTGGCACCGTCAATATAAGTAAAACGCCTGACAGCATCCGGTCCTCTCATTCCAAGGCCTATGAAGCCGGTGCGCACAGTGTCGATAGGATCTGCCGCAAACAGAAGCATATCCTCCTGCCCCTTGGCCGGGGCCGGCTCGTCAAACACGATTACGCCATCCTTGATCCGGTATCCGTCACCGGATGAGCAACAGGCGGACAGGAGTACCGCACAGGCAAGAAACAAAACTGATTTACGAAACATATTATCCTCCTTTATTAATGAGTTATTCAATTTTCTTTCTTAAAGTAAGCGAACCCGCCGGATATTCACAGGCAGATTCCTCCCCGGGGAGAGTAACTGTGGCGACCGCCCCTTCAGGAATCGTGAAGTCCCATATCCATTCATCCCCTTCATAACGCCAATGGCTCTCGATCACGCCGGCGGCCGAACGATATACGGCATCTAGATGTCCGAGCCTGCGATCCGGAACCGGCTTCATTATGATACGCCTGAAGCCTGCCTCATTGATATCGGTGCAGATTCCGGCGGCATATTCCCACAGCCATTGGCATACGCATCCGTATGCATAATGATTGAAGCTGTTCATACCGTTCGGGCCCATTCCTTTGTCGATGGTGTAGCTGTTCCAACGCTCCCAGATTGTAGTAGCACCATTGTCGACGGAATAGAGCCAGCTCGGATTCCTGCGCTGGAAGAGCAAGTCGTATGCTATGTCATTCATCCCGTTCTCCGACAATGTCGGAAGCAGTATTGAAGTGCCCAGGAAGCCGGTCTGGAGACATCCGTCGTGCTCCTCGAAATTCTTGCGCAGCCTGGAGATGACAGCTTCTTTCGCCGGACCTTCCACCACGCCGTTCTTCAGCGCGAACAATGCCGGAGTCTGCATGGTATTCAGAATCTCAAGCCTGAAACGGCCTTCGGCATCCATGAATTCAGTCCTGATATAATCGACAGCCTGCTTCCTGACATTCTCGAAATACGCCGCATCCCTTCCTGTAGCCGCAGCCATATCCCTCATCATACCGGCGTCCAGAGCCCAATATGAGGCGCAGAGATAATTCCAGTACTGAACCGCCTCCGGCAGAAGATATCTCTTCCCGTCAGCATCCCGGCCCCATATACCTCCGCCACAACTCTCAAGCGGCTCATAGCTGAGCCAGTCCGCCCATTGGAAATTGCCATTTTCGGCCTTGAGAGCCTCATGATCGTATTTTGTCTCGGTAATATGATTGAAGAACTTCTCCATCGACGCCCAGTTCTCCTCGATGATGGAGACGTCCCCGAACTGTTTCCACACTGTCCATGGCACAATGACACCTGCATCGGCCCATCCCAGCCTCATCATTGACGAAGGCTCCGCTCCGTACTGGGCAAGAGGAGCCACTCCCGGATAGCCTCCGAGTTCGGTCTGGGTGTCACGCATATCCCTTGTCCACTTGTGGAAGAATGGAGCAGTATTGGCGAAGAATGTTCCCGTCTCCGTAAACACCTGGGTATCAGCCGTCCATCCAAGCCTCTCATCCCTCTGCGGGCAGTCTGTCGGAACCGACAGGTAGTTTGAGCGCTGCCCCCATACCGTATTGGAAATCAATTTATTGACAAGTTCATTGCCGGTTGTGAGAACGCCTGTCTCCAGATTTTCGGCAATCGAAGTCATCGGGATTGAGTTGATCTTCCTGATTGTCACATCGCCATTGGCGGTAATGGAAACGTATCTGTATCCGAAGAATGTGCACATCGGGGTGTAGGTTTCATATCCCTTCCTGCCGGCAAATGTGTAATCCAGCCTGATTCCCTTGTCCTGGATACGGAGATTGCGGCGGTGAACACTGCCCTCCGGGCCGTCCATCCCACGCGAATGTGCTCCGTTGCCGTCATTGAGGATCTCGGAAGGAAGACAGGTCAGACGTGTTCCTTCAGCGGCCTTGAACTCGAATGAAGGCACTGCAGCACAGTTCTGTCCGAAGTCAATGACAAGGTTCTCGCCCTCGGAGATGGTCATAGGCTCTCCCGCCTTGTACTCCCTGTCAATGACAATCTTGCCATACTCAGTTTCGGATGAATCGGTGATTTCCTTCCACACATAAGCCCTTGCAGGAGCAAGCGCGAGGTCGTGGCGGTGATATATTTCGGCGCCGCAGGTCGGCAGGATTTCCCCACTGAATTCAGTATTCACCTCAGGGGTTGAGAGCAGCTCGGGAGTTTCATATCCAGGCAGCTCCCTGGCATCATATTCCTCTCCGTCAAAAATTGCCGCATGTTTCACCGGGCCGGCTATTCCTGCCTTCCAGCTGAGAGTATCCGTGCCGAAGAGCTTCCGCTCCCCATCTTTGTACTCCACCTCGATGACCGAACGGAACGCACATCTGCGGCCAATCATATGGTCGCTTCCGGCAGGGGTCACGATCTTGTCAGCCCACCAGCCCGGGGTCACCTGGGCAGCAAAAACATTGACAGAACCACTTCTGACAGCATGAGTCACGTCATATGTGAATGACCTTTTAGTCTTGAACGGATGCGTGAAACCCGGTTTCAGCACCTCATTCCCGACAATGTTCCCATTGACATAAAGCTGGTAAACTCCCAGTCCTGCCGTCATCCAGCGCACGGACTTGACGGCCTTGCCGCTTTCGAGCCCGAAAACGAACCAGCTGGCGCCGTCTGCAGCCCTGTGCCCGTCGGTAATCCTTTCCTCAACGACGGGAGCATCGGCAACGGAAATCCATTGCGAGCAATCCCAGCCATCCTCAATCGGATCCGTCAATTCAAATCCGGCAGAGCCTCCCGAGCAGGACAATGCAAAAAGCGCAAGCGAAGCCGTAAAGGCGAGTGAAGAGAATTTCATGAAATGCATAAGTTGGCTAAATATTCAATGGCTATCCACAAATATAAGTAATTTTGGCGGAGGAGCAACTTGTTTTATGCAGAATAAACAATCACCGCATACTGAAACCCATCCGAAAAATGCGTCAGAGGGATGGCGCCGTCCGGAAGACGGAGGCC
>SFPH01000171.1 GCA_004552115.1 Bacteroidales bacterium | reverse complement strand
TGTAGGTCTCTCCCAATGCCCTGGAGACCGAGTCCCGAAGCAGGTTCACCATAGTGCAGATCGCCCCCGTCTCCACATCCATCACCATCACGCAGCCGCCCTCGATTTCCTGCCGGTCCGTAATCCTGGACCTCAGTGATTTGTCCGCAATATCCTGAAGGTCAATGTTGATAGTCGTCCTGACATCGCAGCCGTCGGTCGCATTGACCCAGCTGCTGTCCTTGTCGAGAATCATTGCCCTGTCACTCTTCCTCATCCATCTGTAGCCGCCGCTTCCGTGCAGGTAGTAGTCGTATGCACCTTCCAGACCTTTCGGCGTCTTGCCTTCCTCTACATATCCGATAACCCTTCGTGCAAGGGAGCCGTAAGGGTAGCTTCGCCTGTCCTTGTTCACCACAATGATCCCTCCCTTGTTGCCGCCCTCGCAGAAGAGCGGCATCTTCCTGAATTCCAGCATTGTGGCATGGTCCACCAGACCGCTGATCTTCAGGCCTGTCTCTCCGTTCTCCCTGCCGTCCGTGATGGCCCTGTACCATTCGTTGGCACTCTTTCCAGGTATTCTGGAGGCAAGGCTTTTCGACAGGTCGCGTGCCTTGTCCCTCCACTCATTCTCCTTGGCTTCTCCCTTCTCGCGGCCCTTGATCAGCCCATAGTCGATGAACTCCTGCTTTCTCACAGTGCAGTCCATGAATATCTGGAACATCGGTATGGAAGTGGCAAGTAGCCTTCCTTCCGACGATATGATGTCCCCCCTCCTGGGCTGGATCGGCTGCCTCGTGCTCTTGGTCATATAGTACTTCCTGATGTACGGGTCGCTGTCGATGAAATATTTCTGCAGGTACAGTATCCTCGCGCAGACAGCCACGGAAGCTATGATGAATGCGATGTATAGAATCCACAGCAGGTATCCCTCCCAGGCGGATTTCTTTATGTTTCCCCTGTTTTCCATCCTCACCTCCCCTTCTTGCCTATCACCACGGCCGGCTTCTCCGGCATGCCTACTTCCGAATTGAGGTCATCCAGAAGGGCATCCACGATGCTCGCCCTGTCGAATCCCTTGAGAATCACCATCTTCTGCGCATGCTTGATCGACAGTTCCTTGATTACGGCACGGTTCTTCTCGGCCTTCGCCATGACATTGTCGGAAGCCATGTCAAACAGGATCAGCAGCCAGAACAGGACGAAGACATAGAGAAAATGAGGAAACCATTTCTCAGCCCCCAACCTCATCAGCAGCTTTCCCTGAAGGATGGATTTCACCACCTGCAGGAGAACCACAAATATCCTTTTGAGACTCATACCCGGCCCTCCTCTGTCTTCTCGGCAATCCTCAGCTTCGCGCTTCTTGCCCTGGTATTGGACGAGATCTCTTCCTCGGACGGGAGCAGAGGTTTCCTGTTCACCGCCCTGAGCGGAGCTTTGACATTGCCGTAAAAATCCTTCTCCACCTCGCCCCTGACATTGCCGGACTTGATGAAATTCTTGACCATCCTGTCCTCGAGGGAATGGTAGGTGATGATGACAAGCCTACCTCCCGGGCGAAGTGTCTCCGCAGCTCCGGAAAGGAATTTTTCGAGCGAACGCATCTCGTGATTGACCTCAATGCGCAAGGCCTGGTAAATCTTTGCCAGAATCTTGTGGCTCTGGAACTCCGGGATTGCCGGGGCGATGCACTTGTCAAGGTCGCCTGTGGTCCTGATGGCCGCGGCCGCCCTGCCCGACTCGATGAGTCTCGCAATCCTGCCGGGATTGTCCACTTCGCCGTAAAGCCTGAGGATTTTCGCGATCTCCTCTCTCGGATAGGTGTTCACCACATCCGCGGCGGTAAGGGAGGCCTCGGTGTTCATTCTCATGTCAAGAGGGGCGTCAAACCTGAACGAGAATCCCCTCTCGGCAGTGTCGAACTGGTGGGATGACACTCCAAGATCGGCCAGGATTCCGTCCACCTTCGCTTCGGCGGGATCCTTTCCGGCTTTCCAGGCATCCAGCATGATCTGATTCCTGATATGCCGGAAATCAGTCCTGACAAGCGTCAGCCGCCTGTCGTCTATCCTGTTGCCTATGGCGTCACTGTCACGGTCGAAGGCGACAACCCTTCCTTCCGGGGACAAGCGTGAAAGAATCCCCGAAGTATGGCCGCCACCTCCGAACGTGGCATCAACGTATGTTCCTTGATTGTCGGTTATGAGGGCGGAAACGCTCTCGTGAAGAAGCACCGGCGTATGATATTCTGACATTCAGGACCTCCATCTCTACTGAGAGAGCATCCCGGCCAGACTTATGTACTGTTCGTTCGAGATGCGGGCCTCCTCGAATTTCTCCCTGGCCCAGATTTCGATCTTGTAGTCGTTGCCCGAGAACACAACCTCTTTGTTTACACCTATGGCTTCCAGAAGTTTCTTCGGGACGGATATCCTGCCGACCTTGCCGTCAGGCTCCACTATGGCGCGATCGCGCATATATTCCCTCCAAAACATAGCGTGGTCCCTGTTGAAGAAATTCAGTCTGGACTTGACTTCGGAGCTCTGACGCTCCCATTCTTCAAAGGTGTACATCTCAAGGCAGTCCTCGAAAATGTCTTTCTTTATGACGAACCTCATGTCTCCATCGGCAGGCATGAGCGATTTGAACGCCGAAGGGAATACCATCCTCCCCTTGTCGTCAATCTTTACCGTATATTCGCCGATGAATGTGTTCATAATTTTGCCTTTCACGCTATTATCGGCAAATATAGCAAAACTTTTACATTTTCTTACACATTATTACAATTTTTACCACCATGTTCCTATTTTGCCTGAAGATGCCTATCTTTGCCGCCGGTTATTGCCACGAATAATAGAGACACAGGATGTTTAAGGTTATAGCTTGCATGGCCGCAGGAATGGTCTTGGGACGGTTTCTCCGGATTAAGGGGCTCCAGAAGCCCATTATCGCGGTGACCTGGCTGCTTCTGCTGTTTCTCGGCTGGGAGACCGGGAGCGACAGGGAGGTGATCGGGGCGCTCCCCTCGATCGGCCTGGCATCGGCGGCACTCAGCATTGGCGGAGTTGCCGGGAGCTGCATTCTGGCTTGGCTGCTCTGGAAATACATGGGCGGAAATGTCGGGGAAGCGGTGCCGGAGTCCGGTCAGGGGGCCCGGGAGACTGGTGCGGGCGGGGATCTGCAGGCGGTTTCCGGCAGGGAGTTGCAGACGGTTTCCGGCTTGGATATGGGCACGGAGCGGAGAATCTCCGTATGGAGCGGCATGGGAGGCAGCCTGGTCATTCTCGGATTTTTCACGCTCGGCATAATCCTGGGCCTCGCCGGACTGCCCGCCGGCCAGAGCATTGTCCAC
>SFPH01000170.1 GCA_004552115.1 Bacteroidales bacterium | reverse complement strand
GCCTCCCTTGTCAGGCATTTCAGCGAATCCTTCCTCTCCTCTGTCCACCATGCCTTCCACCTGGCGAGCCTGGCCTCCCTTTCAGCCGGAGGGACAAGGAAGAACGAGGCGGAATCCCTGCCCAGGACCAGTCCTGCATCCTTGAGAGAATCCAGCCTGGCGCAGGTCCTGAGATATGTGTCGAAGGCCTCGGCCTCGTCGGTACCGGTGCTTACCACCAGGACGGACTTGACATCCGGGTCTCCCTGCGAATCCAGAATGCGGCCCGTCTCCTCCAGCTGCGGATCCCAGTAGTTCAGCGAGGTCATGTCGCTGTTGAAACGCACCTTTCCCGATGTGAAGCAGCATATTGCGGTCAGCACTGCCAGACAGGCCAGGAGCCACCGGCTGTTCTCGAATTTCCGGGAGGTGAACCTTTCCACTGCCCTCAGGATCCTTCCCTCCTTCAGATGCTCGCTTCCCTCGAGGAACTGCGGCAGGAAGACCAGGCAGAAGAACATCGTTCCGACCAGAGTGAAGGCGGCATAGAGTCCGAAATCCCTCAGCAGGTTCGAAGAAGTGAAAAGCAGGCCCAGGAATGCCCCTATCGTGGTTATGCTTCCTATGATGAGAGGCGAGGCTATCTCTTCGAGAAGCTGCCGCACATCCTTCACGTGGTTCTGATGGGCCAGCATGTGGATGGAATAGCTCAGGGCGATGCCCATGATGGCAGCTCCGGCTCCCACCGCGATACCTGAAATGCTGTCCTGGAAAATCGAAGTCAATGCCAATGCCACCACCCCGCCGTACAGAACCGGGCACAGGATCAGGAATACCGACTTCCTACGCTTGAACACGGCGAGGATGAAGAGAATGATGACAATCAGCGCGACTATGGAGGTCAGGAAAGTATCCTTCTTGATCTGCCTGGCATTGTAGACGCCCACGGCAGGGCCACCGAAATATCTGATTTCCAGATTCGGAAACATTGCCGACACCTTCCCTATGGAATTCTCGATGACGGTAACCAGACGGTCGTTGCTTCCGGTCTCTCCCGTGCCGTGCTCGGGTTCGATGAAGGCCAGCATCATTTTCCCGTCCGGAGTATAGATTCTCCCGTCAACAGCCTGATACCCGGATGCGGGATTAAGCTGGGCCGTCTTGGGCAAAAGCCTGAGGGACAGGCAGAAAGGATCTGACATAATGATGTCCTTCATGGCAAATCCAGCCGGAGAGACCAGGGTCAGCCAGTCATTTCTCAGGAGCGAATCCACATGGGCCGGGTCAAGCAGCCTGTCCAGTTCAGCAAATCCTTCGTCATCAAGGAAAACCGGGAGATTGTCCCGCACGAAGGATATCAGTTCGGCGGATGCGTCACCCGGCACACCCCCGGAATAGGATGCGGAAAAATCCGGGTTGACTGACAGCATGGCCTCCAGACTGTCCGAGGCCTCCTCCGAGTCTTCCCCGGAGAAACATACTATAATCTTGTCGCTGACTTTCAGATTGGAAAACACGTCCTTCATCACGGCGGAATTGCCGTTCTCAGGGAAGAATGCCGTAATGTTCTCCTCAATCCCGATCCCTGCCGCAAAATATGCCGCCAATGCGAAAGTCAGGAACATTGAGCCCCAGAATACCTTTCTGTGCCTCTGAAAGTAATTGTAGAGTGATATGAAAAATGCGGACATCAGCCTATTTAGTTATTGTGCCTTCCGCAGGCGACGAGAACCGTGAACGTAATGAGCCAGGACACCGCCGACACCAATGCGGCGAGCAGCACCGCCCCCAGTATATACTGAAGCAGCACGGTACCTGCGACTTCCAGCGAGAAATTGTCCAATGAGAATATCATTGGCTGTCCGAGTACAGTGCAGCCAAGCCAGTAGCTTCCGAAAATGATGAAAGGGATGAGCGGAGGAAGGCTGATGTTGGATGCGACCAGCACGATGACCTTGTTCAGCTTCAGGAGATGGGCCAGGGCGAATGCGCATACCATCTGGTAGCCCCATATGGGCAGAATGCCCATGAAGCAGCCCAGCATCACGGAGGATGCGATCCTGGCATTGCTCTCCGGCGAATGGATTATATTCCTGTCTATGAACGACTTGACATTAGTCCAGGTGAGTTTCCTGAAGAATGAGGCCGGCCACCTCCAGAAAAAGCAGATGGCCACAAGTATGGTGTTCAGAATGCTGATTCTGGCGAAATCGCTGAAGGGTTTGAAATGCGATACCCTGTCCGGCGGATAGCTTACCGACACCGGGATGTTGGCTACCTTCACTCCCTTCCAGGCGGAATAGACCAGTATCTCCAACTCGAATTCATAGCCTCCGGTGAACTTACCGGAAAGGTCGATGCTGTCGAGAGGATAGAGCCTGTACCCCGACTGGGTATCCTGGAGGCTGATACCCGTCTCCAGCCGGAACCAGAAATTGGAGAATTTATTGGCGAAAGTGTTCCCTCCAGGCATTCCGTCAGCATTGAGGTTTCTAGCCCCGACAACCAGGGTCCCGGGCATTTCCTGCAGGGCCTTCGCGAAACCGGCGATGTCTGCCGCTGAGTGCTGCCCGTCCGAATCGATGCTGATTGCGTGGCTGAAACCGCGCTCCATCGCCCTTTCGAGTCCATTTCTCAGGGCAACTCCTTTTCCCCAGTTGAAGGGATGGGTCAGGACATCGATTTTCTGTCCGAATTTCTTCAGGATTTCCGGAGTTCCGTCTGTACATCCGTCATTGATGACGATCAGGTCGTCACAATATTCCAGTACAGAGGATATTACATCCGAAAGAGTGCCGGCATTGTCGTATGTCGGCATAATCACGCAGCAACCCCTTTCCTTCAGGACGGCTCTGACGGAATCTGGACTCAAATTTTCCATAGGAACACAAAATTAGTCAAAACTTGTGAGAAAACAGGCTGAAATAATGTATTTTTGCAGGAAGAAAATTCATTTCAATGAGAAAATTTGACACACGGGTCCAGATGATGGATGCGGGGATGAAGCTGTTCGAGAGCGAGAACGGTTTCGGAACCTGCATCGGCCAGGTCAAGGCCAACCTTAAGGAGACAGGCAAAGTACTGGAAGCCAGAGAATTGGAAGGCATTGCCCTTCCGGGCTCAACCGGGGATTTCGACCTTTTCGTGGACAGGTCGAACCTGTGGAGGAAGAAGTATGTATCGTGCAGGATAGAGTATGCCGGGGAGCGGGAAGAGGGCGGAAAGACCATTTTCAGATATGCGGCTTCATTCAGGGAGGGAAACAGGAGCAGGGGCCTGAGAGCAGTGACCATGCTGGTCCGCAGTGACCATGCTGGTCCTCATGCTTATCTCGGCGGCAGCTGCTGTTGTGTTCAACTCCTTCATATCATATCTTGCCGGCTTTGCCGCCATTGTCGCCATCGCCTGCCTCTGGATAATGCCGAGCGGCGAGGCCGTGAGGACGGTAAGGAGACTGATGTCTGAACTATAAACGGACTAAACAATGAAAATAGCCGTAATCCAATCGGATATAATCTGGGGCGACATTGCGGGAAACATTGCCGCAGCCCGCAGCATGATGGACAGGGAGCCGGATGCGGACCTCTATGTCCTTCCTGAAATGTTCACCACCGGCTTCAACAGCAATTGCGCAGGAAGAAGCGAAGAGGAGGAATTGCGCAGTGGCAGGCAGCATTGCCCTCGGCCTGGAAGACGGGATGAGGGTCAACCGCTTTTATTTCGTCACCCCCGATGAGGTCATTTATTACGACAAGAGGCATCTTTTCAATTACGGAGGAGAAGGCCGGCAGTACCGTGCCGGAAACAGGCGTGCAATAGCCGTGTGGAAGGGTGCAAGATTCCTTCTCACAGTATGTTACGACCTCCGTTTCCCGGTATGGTCCCGGAACCGGAAGGATTACGACGTGATGCTCTGCGTGGCCAGCTGGCCTGTCCAGAGGAGATATGCCTGGGACACGTTGCTCAGAGCCAGAGCCATTGAGAATCAATGCTTTGTAGTGGCCGCAAACCGTGTAGGCAAGGATCCTTCCTGCATTTATGACGGAGGTTCCGTGATTCTGGACCCGCTCGGGAAGCCGATTGCGGCCTGCCGTGACGGAGTTGCGGAAACGATTGCCGGCGAGGTGGATCTGAAGACTCTCGCAGATTTGCGCGCTTCATTTCCGGTCCTCGCCGACAGCGATGAATTCTCATTGTCCCGGGACTAGCCGGGAGGCTGAGCCGTCATCATTATCTTATCTAGCGATTATCTGATCTCGTGGCACCAGCCGTGGATATCCTCGATTTCTCCCTTCTGGATCGAGGTGATGGTCTTGTAGAGCTTTGCGCATACAGGGCCAACCTCACCGTCAGGAAGATAGCGGTAAACTGTCTTCACAGCCTCCTCCTCGAGCACTTCCTTGACATCGATATGTGACATCGGAGTGATCACGACAGCTGTTCCGCAGCCTCCCGCCTCCTCGAATTCCGAGAGTTCCTCCAGCCTTACCGGACGCTTCTCAACCTTCATTCCGAGGTCGACGGCGATTTCCTGAAGGGACTTGTTGGTGATCGAAGGAAGCACGCTGTCAGAAAGCGGAGTCACGTATGTATTGCCCTTGATGCCGAAGAAGTTGGAAGAGCCGAACTCATCCACGTACTCGTGAGTTTTGGAGTTCAGGTAGAGGAGTTCGCTGTAGCCCTGCTCGTGGGCAATCTGATATGGACGGAAGGTGGCGGCATAGTTTGCGCCGACCTTGTAGCTTCCCGAACCCTTTGGAGCTGCTCTGTCATAGTTCAGAGGAATGACTCCGGAGAATGAGCGCATGTTGGCTCCGTAATACGGGCCTGCCGGAGCGCACATCACCGCGAAAATCGCCTCGTTCGGAGGGGTGAGCTGCATCTTAGGCTGGGCGCCAAGGAGAAGAGGTCTGAGATAGAGGGATGCATCGTGCCCGTAAGGGGCAAGAAACTCCATGTTGGACTTCACGCATCTCTCGCACATCTCGATGAACATCGAGTCTGACGGAGCCGGGAGACCGAGGAATCCGGCCGTTCTCTTACACAGGTGAAAGGATCCAGGTGAAATGCAAAATCTTCCGATTCTGAAATATCCGACCATTTTCCGTCCTTCCATCGGGCGGTTACGAGGGTTCTGGTGCGGTATGCGTCGAACCCGAGCGATTGCCAATTAATCTGTGACATATGTTATCGTATTAAATATCTGCTAAGGAAACTCAATGCTTCCTGATGTAATCAGCCACCCAGTCGCCGACTTCCGAGGTGGAATAGGCCTTTCCGCCGTCTGCAAGGTCCTCGGTGACAATGCCGGCATCTATGGAAGCCTTCACAGCCTCCCTGATCATGCGGCCTTCCTCCTTCATCTGGAAGGCATATTCGAACATCATCGCGGCAGAGAGGATGGTGGCGAGAGGATTCGCTATGTTCTTGCCTGCGGCCTGCGGATAGGAGCCGTGAATCGGCTCGAACACACCGGTATGCTCACCGATGGAGGCTGATGCAAGCAGACCCATCGAGCCGGAAACGCAGCTTGCCTCGTCCGTGAGAATGTCTCCGAAGGTATTTTCAGTCACGAGGACATCGAAGAATTTCGGGCCGGTGATGAGCTTCATGGCCGCATTGTCCACGTACATGTAGTCGGTGGTCACGTCCGGATATTCAGGAGCGAGTTCCTGGGCTATCTGGCGCCAGAGACGGGATGACTCGAGCACATTGGCCTTGTCCACCACGGTAAGATGGCTGCGGCGGAGACGGGCGTAGTCAAATGCAAGGCGGAGTATGCGCTCCACCTCGTACCTGTGGTAGATATTGGTGTCCCAGGCAGTGTCACCATTGTCTTTCCTGCCCTTCTCCCCGAAGTACATTCCGCCAGTCAACTCCCTTACACAGAGGAAGTCAGCACCGTCGACCAGCTCTTTCCGGAGGGGGCTCTTATGCACCAGGGCGCTGAATGTCTCGACCGGACGGAGATTGGCGTAGAGGCCGAGTTTCTTCCTCATTGCAAGCAGTCCCTGCTCCGGCCTTACCTTGGCGGTGGGATTGTTGTCGAACTCCGGATCGCCAACTGCGCCGAAAAGTACGGCGTCGCTGTCCATGCAGGTCCGGAATGTCTCCTCCGGGAATGCGTCCCCGAATTTTCTTATTGCGCAGGCTCCGACATATCCGAAGGTGTACTCTGCCTTGTGGCCGGCCTTTTCGCAGACTGCGTCCACGGCCTTGACGGCCTGCTCCACTACTTCCGGTCCGATACCGTCACCCGGAAGCTTTGCGATTTTCAGATTCATATTCTATTTCAGATTTTCTATCAGATTCAACATTTTGAAAGTGGCCTTGATGGCCGCCTCGGTCTGGTCAGCGTCAAGTCCCCTGGTCTTGAGCTCGGA
>SFPH01000169.1 GCA_004552115.1 Bacteroidales bacterium | reverse complement strand
ACTGAGGAGACCTCATTGAGCACGAGCTTGGTGTAGTCGTAATGCACTTCCTCCGGAATGAGAGACTGCGGGTCACGCTCATCCTTCACGCAGGAAACCATTGCAAGAGCGGCGATGGCCGCCATTGGGAACAATATATGTTTCATAGTGTATTTCAATGATTTAACAATAATACTTCGGAATTAGAATGCCACCTGGAGACGGAGAGCGAGCATCTGGTAGTCAACTCCGCCCTTGCCGTTCTCTGCAACCACCTTTGAAGGATCCTTGGTAGGCTTGCCATTGAGATCATATCCGGTGTATAGCTTGCCCTTGCCGTTTGCATAGCGGTCATTGTTGTTGTACTGCCAGTTGAGGACAATCTTCACGTTCTTGGTAGGATAGTAGTTCAGGCCGACAGTCCAGGCCTCGCCACTTCCACCGTAGATATCAGCGTTCTTGGAGAAGAGCTTGCCGGTATTGAAGTCGCAGTACTCATATCTGAATGCGAGCTC
Organism: Bacteroidales bacterium; assembly: GCA_004552115.1. The sequence goes on along the minus strand of SFPH01000169.1, from coordinate 2,890 downwards.
GAGGTTGCCCCATTTGTGATCTGAGGTGGTGCGGGTGTACTTTGCGCCGTCGGAATCATAGTTCTGGGAGCCGCCAAAGAGAAGCCAGCTGGCCTGGGCATACCATCCTTCAGCCCACTGCGGAGCAAGATCGTTCTTTGCCCTGTCGAGGAAGGCGCCTCTGGCAATGTAGGCAGCCTCGTAACGGAGCTGCTTCCAGTGTCCTGCAAGCTCGACTGTCCACGCGAGCTCGTGGTCCAGACCCTTGATCACATCCGTGTCAATGTATTTCTTGCGGTTGATGCTGGTAGTGTTCCTGGTGCTGTAGCGGATGCAGTTGTAACCGTCAGTGCTGGTGAGCTTAGGATTCCTGTAAGAGAATGCTCCTCCGATGTGGAGGGATGAGTTCGGGGATTTCCAAAGAGGACGGAATACGACCTTGCCTGTGTAGGAGAGGCCCTCATTGAAGCCGAAATCCTTGTTTCCGTCTTCCATTGCAGTCTGCTCCTCGGAGCCCTTGAGCTCAGGTCCGAAAACGCCTCCTGCCACCCACAGCCAGTTGTAGGCATATCTGGCATTGATTCCGAGATGACGTGAAGGGGCGAGAGAACATACCATAGGGCGCTCCATGAACATAAGGTAGCGGGATGTGGTGTTCCTCTGGATTGAGAAGTTCTCCTTGAAGTTACCGGCCTTGATTTCGAGACCGTTCACGCCTGTGAATGCCACAATAGCATCCTTAATCTCAGGAATGCCGCTGGTCCAGTCAGTATCAATCTCTCCGTACCAGTTCTTGTCGAGCTGGGCCTTAACTGCGAAACGGGCGCGGCGGATATTCATTCCATTGCCGATATGGTTGGTATTGTCCTTTCCGTCAAGCTGTTTCGCACAGAAGTCAGGAGCGCCGAAAAATGCTGCGGCATCTGCCTGGATACGTACGTCGAACCACATCTTGTAGTTCTGCTTCTTGTTCTGGAATACCAGAATACCGTCCTGGAGGTTTCCCTGTACAGGGACTGTCTTCACGACCTGCCCGTACTGGTTCACATCAGTCTCCACGCTCTCCTTTTCCTGCGCATTGATTGCGAAGGAAGCTGCGAGAGCCAATGCAATTACACTGAGTAATCTTTTCATAATGCAAATAATTAGTGGTTATTGATAATTATATTGATTTCAGGAAGTTGACGAGATTGTCCCCTTTCGTTAGCTTGAGCTTGCGGCGGAGACGGTATCTTCCTATCTCAACGGATTTCGGCGACACGTTCATCAGGGACGATATGTACTTGGACGAAAAACCAAGCCTGAGCAATGTAACAAGCCTCTTCTCCTGCTCGGTAAGGTCAGGAAAACGCTCGGCCAGCCTCAATGCGAAATCCTTGTGGGCAGCCTCTGCCTGGGCATAGAAATAGAAGGAGTCGATTTCCTGCTCGAATGAGAGTCTCTGCCGGATTGATGCCTGAAGTTCTGCAATCAATGCGTCCCTCTCGGCCTCAGTCCTGGCTGCCGGCATCCGGTCGGCAATGTCCTTCAATGTCTCGAGGTATTCCTTCTGTTCGCAGATGCTCAGGGCAATGTTCATCGCCTCCTTGCGCTTGAGTTCCAGGGTGTCGTGCAGGAGCCGGTTTTCATTGAGCACGGTCTTGACTTCCAATTCATTAAGGGCCCTGCTGTTCTCGTATATCTCGTTCTGCTGGGTGAACAGGATTCTCTCCATCTCCCTCTTTTTTTCTACCTGCGTGTTGACGTATCTGGCAGACATGATCACGATTACGAGAGCGAGTGCAAGCAGGATGACGGAGAAGTCCTCGGAATCACCGGAAGTGACTCCTGTGATTGAAAGCAGGATATAGGATATGAGAAAGGCAACGAGCGGGGCCAGAAGGGCTCCTCCGACCGACTTGACAATCCTGTCGTTGCCTACCAGCTGCCTCTGCCTCGCCAGCTCGACCCCGGCTATGCCTGCAAATACCAGAGGGACCGGAGGAATCGGGAACGAAGATATCCCGCGGATAGTGGCAGAGAGAATGTAAACGACTGACATCGAGACAATTATCGCAAGAATTGTCCTAGTATTCCATTCCTGGCATTTCTCTGCGGTAATGTCGGATAGAATGACAGCCCTCCGCCACAATATGAGGAGAGGGAGGACCAGTATGGCGGCCATCGAAAGGCCCGCCGGAACTGAAGACATTGCCCAGGAGATGACGCCGCCGGCAATCCCTGTAAGGAAACTGCTGTAGTTTGCGCCGATTCCGGCCGCAAGCACCGCAACGGTGATGATGACGGCATAGCGCATATATTCGGACAGCTTGAGCATATGCAGGCTGCTGCGCCTGATTATGCCGCGCAGAATCAGGTAGAAAATGCCGGAGAGTGTGGCTGTCAGAATGACGGCGGCAATGAGAACCAGAAGATAGGATGCCGACAATGATTCAACTGAGGATGAAAGCATTACGGCGGCAATGGCCCCATGCATGGCGGCAGCTGCGGAAGAAGGGATGCCCATGAGCTCCGCAGCGAGAATGGTTATGATGGTCGAGACTGCGGCCAGGGAGCAGGTCAGCGGGGATGATGACAATGAGGCAGGTTCTGCAGACATGGTAGCCAGGGCGGCTCCCGCTGCGATCGAGGAGACTACCAATGTCTTGAATACCCTGCGCCTGAGCACGCAGGTCGGCACAATAATCCCGAACGTGACCGGATATTCCTTCAGGACGAACCAGAAGGAAACAGTCAGGGCAAGAATTATGAGAAGCGTGCCGGATACCATCCTGTATAAGTGTGTTAGAGTGTTCTTCTGATAGCCATTACCGCCAGCTGGTCGGCCAGATTCTCCGCGGCTTTCGAGAGATTCTCAATGTGCAGGGCAAAATACCTCAGGTGGAATTTCTCGCTTAGCTTGAGCCCGTCC
>SFPH01000168.1 GCA_004552115.1 Bacteroidales bacterium | reverse complement strand
CATTGGCAACGATGACGACGCGGCCTTCATCAGCGGCGACCCTGACAAGGTTTACAGCAGATATCTTGACAAGGGTGTCTCTATGATTCAGACCGACAGGCCTGAACTGCTTATCGGATATCTCACCAAGGCGGGACGGCATACATTGAGGTAAGACATTGGAATATTTATTTTGAGGGGCTGACTGAAAAGCCCCTTTTTTTGTCATCTCGATCAAGCAAAGCGAGTGGAGAGATCTTTTTATACCTATAGTAGTTTAGCATTCAACCCGACTTAAGTGTCATTATTATAAAACGGTTCAGCACGCAATGCCCCGGACCGGGAACAATAATCATAATTAATCACACTATGCGACATCGTTTATCATTGTTATTAGCCATCACACCACTGCTTCTGGCATTGGCCTGCCAGAAAGAGAACGAGTCCGAAATTCACGACACAGCTGTAATCAGGACCGTCCTCCAGACGCAGCCGGCACTGGGCTCCACTAAAGCGGTCACGATTTTCGCGACCTGCGACTGGAGCCTTGAAGGGGACGGCTGGTTCACGATCGAGCCTTCCCGGGGAGGGCAGGGAATCAGCGAATCCGTCATCAGCATTTCTCCTAACAATACCGGAGAAGAACGGACAGGAACCATCCGCATCAAGGCCGGCTCCTACTCCAGCACATACACATTCAAGCAGAAAAGCGAATAAATGAGTTCTGAGGACTACAGACAGATTATTGACTTCTTTTTCAGCGGAGCGGAAATCCCGGAAGATTTGGAAGAAGAATTCCAGGAATGGCTTTCCCGTCACGGAGATGACGAGAGGGTATTGAAGATTCTCGAAGGCCATTGGGAAAGCTTTCCGGCTGACAAGAACGGCTTTGACCTTCCGGCTGGCCTTGATGACCTCCACAGAAGAATCGGCAGGGAGAATTCCTTCCGGAGGAGACACAAAGTGCTGGGATATGTTGCTGTCGCAGCGGCGGCGGCCGTACTCTTCACTTTCGGCTTCTTGTCCGCACACATTTCCGGGAACATCGGGAAGGAAACCGTCATTATGGCTTCCGACGAGAATATCGGGAAGTATTCCCTCCCGGACGGAACTAGGGTTTGGCTGAACAAAGACAGCTATCTCAGGTTCGACAGCCGTTTCAACAGGCGGAAAAGGACGGTGACATTGGAAGGAGAGGGCTTCTTCGAAGTGACCAGGAATGAGAGCAAGCCATTCATTATCAATATGAACGGCAATATGGAAGTGAAAGTTCTGGGCACGTCTTTCAATGCCTGCGGATACAATGGTGAAGGCAATACCGACGTGATCCTGAAGAATGGCTCAGTCCAGATCGCCGACAAGGCCTCCGGAGAAAGCGTAATCCTAAAGCCGAACCAGAGATTCACCAAGAAGGATGGCAAGACCGAAGTGTCCTACGTCCGGGCAGAGGAGTGCTGCCGCTGGTTCGAAAAGGACATTGCCTTCGACAATGTTGCGCTCAGGGATATCCTGGAGACGATTTCGCACCGTTACCGGATTGGAATCAAAGCAAATCTGGGCTGCCGACAAGCGTATGTCATTGACAATCAAGGATGAACCTCTTGAAGATGTAATGGATATCCTCGGCGCCCTCCTGCCTGTCGACTGGAGCATCCGGGAAAAAGACCTGTACCTCGAAAGGAAATAACGCACTAAAACACCATAAAATGAGAAACCAATTTATCACTGTCACAAAACTTTGCATCACAGTTCTGTGCGCGTTGCTGATCTCGGCGGCATCATTCGCCCAGAACCGCACAGTGAGCGTGAATGTCAAAGATGCCACAGTTAAAGAACTGCTCAAGGCGATTGAGCAGGCAAGTCCATACACATTCGCGTATGTTGACACTGACATTGACCTGACCAGGAAAGTGTCCGTAACCGCAGTTAACGAAAGCATTGAATCAATTCTTGAAAGAGTACTTCCGCAGGCCACGGCTGAATTCAGGGATATGAAAATCATACTGCTGAAGAAAGTCACCAAGCCTGCTACACAGCAGGCCCAGCCCGAAAAGCGGGGCCCGAGAACGGTTACCGGAAAAGTTCTTGACAAAGACGGCAATCCCGTCATAGGAGCCATGGTAATCGAGAAAGGAACCAGCAATGGAGCCGGCTGCGATATGGACGGAAACTATTCCATAAAAGTACCGAATCCCAATGCCGTCCTTGAAGCATCCTTGATAGGATATGCTACGCAATCAATACAATTGACGGAAAACCAGTCAGTTGCGAACTTTGTACTGATGGAGGAAGCCATCCGTCTTGATGACGTGGTAGTCGTCGGTTACGGTGTCCAGAACTCCAGGGACGTGACCACCTCCATCACATCCATCAAGGCCGATGCCTTTGCCAATACCCCTACCACCGACTTCCGCGAGGCAATGGCTGCAAAGATGCCGGGTGTCCAGGTCATCAACCTCGGAGGCCAGCCTGACGGCAATGTCTCCGTACGTGTCAGGGGAATCCAGTCAGCCACTTCCGGCAACGAGCCTCTCTACGTAATTGACGGTATCCCTTGCGAAGCCAGGGCCTTCGCCAACCTTGACGGCAACGACATTGAGAGCCTCGAAGTGCTCAAGGACGCATCCGCGGCCGCAATTTACGGTTCCAGAGGTTCCTGCGGCGTTATCCTAGTGACCACCAAGAGAGGTGCCGGAGAACGGCCTGTCATCTCCTACGACGGTCAGTTCAGCGTATCCGAAGTCTCCAAGAAGATTGATATGCTCGATGCATACGAATGGGCTGAAATTTTCGCGGAAGCAAGGAATGGAGCCTATATGTTCAATGTCCCGGAAGGAACTATCTCAGACCCTTCCCCGTCCAGGCCGCAGGTCTATCACAGGATTTCCCCGCTCGTCGAGGCCTATCTCCAGGACAATACTGGCACTCTCACCAACACCGATTGGCAGGACGAGATTTTCCGCACTGCGCTCTCCCACAAGCACTCACTCAGCGTGTCTGCAAGGACCAAGACAATGAACTACTATATCGGAGCCAACTACCTTTACAGGGAGGGTACAATCATCGGTTCCGACTTCCAGAGATACGGCCTTAGGGCCAATTTCGACGGCAAGAGAGGAAACTTGAAGTATGGCGTCAGCTTCTCACCTTCCTATTCCAAGACAAACTACGTGGCATCCGATTCCCAGTACAACGGTGACGGCGTAATCGCCAGCGCATTGATGGCGCCGCCTATTTTCCAGCCATACAATGAGGACGGCTCATACAACTGGGATATGAACGGACTACTCAGGCAGTCGGGAGACATCCGCAATCCTTGGGATACACAGACCAACGAGGTCCTCAACCCGGTTGCCCTCGCACTTGAAATTGATGATGTCAGGGAGAAAGTGAACCTCATCGGAAACCTCTACGCTTCCTACGAATTCATCAAGGGCCTCGAATACAAAATCACCCTCGGTGGTGACTACTATTCATACATAAGGAATTATTACAGACCATCTTATATTCCTCTCAGGGGTTCCAAATACCTGGATGCTCCTTCACAGCCTACCGCTTCCAACCAGGCGAACTCCTATTTCCATTGGACTGTTTCCAACCAGATTTCCTTCAACCGGAAATTCGGCGACCACTCCGTCAATGCCGTAGCCGTCTATGAGGCCGAGAAACAGACCACACAGGCCACCTATGTTTCAGGCCAGGGCCAGATTGGGGATGACAAGATACGCACGACAAAAGGCAAGACCATCGACATTGACAATACCTACAACAACAAATACGCATACACTTTCGCTTCCTGGCTCGTCCGCGCCCAGTATTCCTACAAAGGCAGGTATATGGTCTCCGCATCAGTCAGGGGAGACGGCTCATCCAGGTTCGCTCCGAATACAAGATGGGGTTATTTCCCTGCAGCATCTATTGGCTGGCGTATAAGCGATGAGAATTTCCTTAGTGGAGCCAAGTGGCTCAATGACCTGAAAATCAGGGCAAGTATAGGTCAGACAGGTAATGCGCAGATTGGCAATTCCGAGTATCTGGCTCTTTACGGCACTGCCTCCCTGGATCTCGGCAACGGGCTCGTCACCCAGGTTTATCCGTCCCAGATTGCCAACAACGACCTCGGTTGGGAAAAGAACACCCAGACCAACATCGGTCTCGATGCGACATTGTGGAACGGACTCCTCGGAATCAATGCCGATTTCTACCTGTCCAAGACCACGAATATGCTCTTCGACGTGCCGGTTTCAGTAGTATCCGGTCTCACCACCTCCAATGTCAATATCGGCTCAATGCAGAACAAGGGTGTCGAGCTGAACATCTCCTCCCGCAAGAAGTTCGGGGATTTCTACTACGACTTCACCGCCAACTGGTCATTGAACCGGAACAAGGTTCTCCATCTCGGCGACGAGGATGCCCCGATTATCAAGGAATCCTCCTATGCAGGCGGCTATTACATTACAAAAGTCGGCCAGCCGGTAGGTTGCTACTATCTCCTCGTCCAGGACGGCATCTTCCATAACCAGGAAGAACTTGACTCCTATCCGCATTTCTCCACAGCGACCGTGGGTGACTTCAGATTCGTGGATGCGGATGGGGACGGAGCCCTCGAGAAGGATGATGACAGGGTAATCGTGGGCAACTATATGCCTGACTTCTACTACGGTTTCGGAATTACCCTCGGATGGAAGGGCATTGACCTTGCCGCTAATTTCCAGGGCGTCTATGGTAATGAAAAAGATTCTGGATGCGGTAATCGACAGCGGAGCCCGTCCGGCGGAAGCAGGGGAGTTTACCAAACGTGCCTTTTTAAACGGGAGAATAGATCTGTCTCAGGCAGAAGCAGTGATTGATATTATTAATTCACAGAATGATTTTGCTCTGAAAAGTGCCGTAAAGCAGCTTTCAGGTTCCGTTTCAGAAAAAATCAAAGAAATCCGCAGCAGGCTTCT
>SFPH01000167.1 GCA_004552115.1 Bacteroidales bacterium | reverse complement strand
TATGAACTTTGTTGTCGATTGTGTTTCTTGTATTGCCGAAGCTCTGGAAAACACCACGGGCGATACGCTGCCGTGAGGCCTGTGAAAGCTGGTAAATGGTTTTATCGGCCGGGACAAATTGTCTGTCAATTATTTCGCATAACTCCAGATCGGTAATCCTTCTGAAATCGGTCCGGCCCTTTTCATTCTTCAGCATCGACTCGATATTGAAAACAGTCGGTTCAATCCTCTCCAAAGTGACAGGGGCTCCAAACTCAGGCTCCTGGTGCTGGTCTTCTGTCCAACTCTCATCCGTCAGACGGTTCATCTGGAAGAGAAAATTTCGTGGTGTAACATACAGATTCTGAACATATTTCACATCTATGACATCCTCAATGAAAAGCATTCCGTTCTGGTCAAAATGCCAGGAGTCCATAATTGGCCTTGATGCATAAATGGTGTTGGAGTGACTGTAAAAACTTGAAAGTGCTTTCGGTCGGTTATGCCTAAGTTCCTCGGAGAAATATGCATTTACCGAACTGAATTCATATCCGAATGCCGTGGAAGTAATTCCATGATGCAACCCCTGCCGTAGTATATAGCTAATGCCTGTAACGATATGACGCGGACCATTAAAGACATCATCATACCATTTGCGTTCTCCGAGTGCTCCTTTTCGTTTATACTTTGTATTAAAGTAACAGGAATAGCGATAGCGGAAGCGCTTGACAAGCTGGCCAGGCGAATCCGTTATTACGGCGATGTGCACGTGACTCGTCAATAGCGAGAAGGCCAGAAGTTTGGAATCAGTTTTAACGCAGGCTGCCGCGAGACAGTTAAATGCATAATGCATGTCGGCGTCTGATCTGAACATAATCTCAGAATGTGAGGTGATGCAAATGTGATGTATTTCTTTCATAGCATTATTATGAGAATTGGTCTCATCATGGCGAAATGTGGAGTTTTTCTTGCGTGTATAAAAAAGTACACGCAACAATTTTATCTCTCACATGTTTTAACCTCATATCTGCATTGTTTTTCCTGCAGCGATTCCCATGTTCCACCCAGGTCTCAAGGGTCGGGCGCAGACCGTCGTTGCGGCAGGGACAGGATGCTACGACTATGCTGCAGGCGGGCCATTCTTCTGTGCAGCAACGATGGCGCTGCATCGATTAGCAAGTCTGGGCTTGAAATCAAGAATCGATGCAGCCTTTGGGCTGTTCTTGAGGGTTTCCTTGCATCGATTCGCAAGTCTGGGCTTGAAATCAAGAATCGATGCACGCAAAAGGGTGTAATCGGGGAAAAGCTTGCATCGATTCCCAAGTTTGGCCCTGAAATCAAGAATCGATGCACGCAAAAGGTTGTTTTCGGGGAAATCCTTACATCGATTCGCAAGTCTGGGCTTGAAATCAAGAATCGATGCACGCAAAAGGTCTTAAACAGGGAAATCCTTGCATCGATTCCCAAGTCTGGGCTTGAAATCAAGAATCGATGCACGCAAGAGGGCTTAAACCGGGAAAAGCTTGCATCGATTCCCAAGTCTGAGCCTGAAATCAAGAATCGATGCACGCAAGAGGGCTTAAACGGGGAAATCCTTGCATCGATTCCCAAGTCTAAGCTTGAAATCAAGAATCGATGCACGCTGGCTTTGCGACGACGATCTGCAGGCGGAACCATTTTTCTTTGCGGCAGCGAAGAATAGAATCGGATGCGGACATCGTTGCCGCTACGGCCGCTGCAGGCGGAACCATTCTTCTTTGCGGCAGCGAAGAATGGAATCGGATGCGGACCTCGTTGCCGCTACGGCCGCTGCAGGCGGAACCATTTTTCTTTGCCGCAGCGAAGATTAGAGTCGGACGCGGACCTCATTGCCGCCCTCTGTTTCAGTTCATTCCCGCCCTCTGATTCGCACCAGGGCAGCATTGCACTGATCCACGTCAGTGGAGCAGTACCGCCTCGCTGAGCAGATCGTGGACGAGGTGGACTGGCAGGCCCATAATGGTGTAGAAGGAACCCTCGATACGGTCTATGCCGATGTAGCCTATCCACTCCTGAATGCCGTAGGCACCGGCCTTGTCGAAAGGGCGGTACTTATCGACATAGTACTCCAGCTCGCTGTCGGTCAGGGCTTTGAAATGAACCTTGGCGACATCGCTCAGGGTTTTTGAATAGCTGTTGCTGCGGACGGTGACCGCGGTGATAACCTCGTGCCAGCCGTCGGAGAGCAGGCGCAGCATACGCAGGGCATCCTCGCGTCCCTGCGGCTTGCCCATCACCTCCTCGCCGCAGAGAACCAGGGTGTCTGAGCTCAGGAGAATCTCATCGTCGGCAAGGGGCCTGTGGAAACCCTCCGACTTGCCGCGGGAAAGAATGGCGGGAATCTCCCTGTGGGGAGTCCCGGGTTCATAGCGCTCGATGAAATTGTTGCGCGTGTCCACCTCGAAATCAAGGTCCAGCCCCGCCAGAAGTTCCCTCCTTCTGGGCGATGCGCTGGCCAGTATCAGCTTCTTTCCTTTAAGATCCATATCTGTCAAGACTCCTCTAAAGAATACCAAACCAAATTTCTGTCAAGATCCCTCTAAAGAATACCAAACCAAATTTCTGTCAAGACTCCTCTAAAGAATAACCTGTCAAAACATCCGGGCGTATTTCTCAACGTCGAACACCCACTTGCCCTGGGCGCGGAGCACCAGCTCTATGGTATTGCGGACCACACCGCGGCCGCCGTTGCAGGGAGTGACGTAATCGGCGGCGGAGAGGACCTCGGGGGCGGCATCGGCGGGAGCGACGCCCAGGCCGGCTGCCATAATGACGGGAAGGTCGGGGAGGTCGTCGCCCATATACAGGACCTCATCGGCCGCAAGGCCGTATTTCTCGCAGAAAAGGCGGAAGTCGGCTATCTTGTTGCAGGAATGCATATACACGTCCTCAGGCGGAACGCCGTATGCCTTCATACGCACCCTTACGGCCTCCAGCGAGCCGCCGGTGATGCAGGCGAGCCTGTAGCCCTGGGTAGCGGCCAGTCTCAGCGCGAAACCGTCCTTCTCATTGAAATTGCGCAGCGGCTTGCCGCTTTCACTCACAAGTACGGAGCCATCCGTGATGACTCCGTCTATGTCCATAGCAAACGCCTTGATTTTCAGCAGTTTCTCCTTGAATTCCATCTCCTGTCGAATTGAGTGGCTCAGTTCCTGTTACCGTTGCCGCCACCCATAGGAAAGGTCAGCTTCGGGCCTCCCACATTGATCTGGCCTACGTTTGCCTCGTACTTGTTGATATTGTCCTGCAGGGCCATAAGCAGGCGTTTCGCATGTTCGGGAGTCATAATGATGCGGCTCTGCACCGTCGGACGCTGCAGGCCCGGGAGGTTCGACGCAAAATCGATGATGAATTCACTGGTGGAATGGGTG
>SFPH01000166.1 GCA_004552115.1 Bacteroidales bacterium | reverse complement strand
CTTCGAGGATGATTGCAAAAATGGAATAATGGGCGGATACACAGGCAATTACATAAGGGTCGAAAGGCCTTGGGATCCGGCCCTGGCCGGGAAGCTGACGGAGGTTATCCTATGAAAGCGAAATTGACATTTCTTGGTACGGGGACTTCCCAGGGCGTTCAGGTAACCGGATTGTCAATGCGGAAAGAGTCCCCGAAGGGTTTATTGCTCAGGGACAATGCGTTGCGGACAATCCAGGGGGCGGCTGCCCCAATGCCGGGACCTGCAAAACGCCATGATGCTGAGGGAGGGAGTGAACCATCTCGATGCCATACTCCTGACACACGACCACCGGGACCATACCGGAGGTCTGGACGACGTCCGCTCGCTCAACTACATTGACAGGAGGGCGGCGGAAATCTATTGCGAAGAGCGAGTATTGCATTCATTGGAAGAGAGTTACAGCTACGCATTCGCGAAGGAGAAATATCCCGGAGCACCGGAATGGAACATTCACCTCATCGACTCGGAACCTTTCTTCGTCGAACCTTCCGATGCAGGTAACCGGATTGTCAATGCGGAAAGAGTCCCCGAAGGGTTTATTGCTCAGGGACAATGCGTTGCGGACAATCCAGGGGGCGGCTGCCCCAATGCCGGCCGGGTGGCCGTAATCCCCATCCGTGGAATGCACGACCAGATGCCCGTACTGGGATTCAGATTCGGAGGCATAGCCTACATCACGGATATGAGCGCCATTCCGGAGAGCGAGTTCGCAAAACTGAGGGACCTTGAGCACGTGACCCTGAACACCGTGGGCTACAGGCATCACCATTCGCATTTCTCATTGGCGGAAGCCGTGGAGATCGCCGGGCGCATCAATGCCCGTCATACCTGGCTGACACATCTCTCGCATACCTTCCCTACTTACGGGGTTTTCGACGAGGAACTGAAACGCATGTCCGAAAGAATCGAAATCCATCCGGCATTCGACGGATTGACAATCGAAGCGTGATTATACAGTTTTTCCGTTCTGAAAGTCGCCTTATTTCTTTTTGAAAACGTTTTTGGTATTTTTTACCAAATTTCAACAAAAACTCTTGACAATTTCAAAACTCCGCTATACATTTGCAGACGAAAGGACAATAAAGTCCGAGAACATTAAGGAGTTATGAAATCAAGTACTTCTTCACTGAGGTCGATGTACATTTACATTGCATTGACTTTGGCATTTCTTTTTTCATTCAGTCTGGATTCCAGGGCACAGAACGTGGCCCTGAAGACAAACCTGGCCTATGATGCAGTCGCAGCCGCGAACCTTGGTCTTGAGTTCGGTCTTGCGCCGAGGTGGACCATGGACATCTCCGGCAACTATATGCCGTGGAAATTCTACACCGGGACGAGCCGCAAGCACGCATTCGTGCAGCCTGAGGCCAGATACTGGTTCTGCGACCGTTTCGCCGGACATTTTCTTGGCATCCATGCCCACGGAGGCATTTACAACATCACCGGGGTCGGCATCCTCGACAAGATTCCGTTCATGCCGGACGAGGTCAGCCTGCTGGATGAAAGACGCTACCAGGGCTGGTTTGCAGGAGCCGGCCTCGCATACGGTTATGCCGTCATCCTCGGCAAGCACTGGAATATGGAATTCGAGATCGGCGGAGGCTATGCCTTCACCAGATACGACATTTACGAATGCGACGAGTGCGGTTCCAACCTCGGCAGCAAAGACCGCCACTATTTCGGCCTGACCAAGGCCGCCATCAATCTTGTCTATGTATTCTAATCGGAGGTGGCAGATATGAAAAAGACTTTATTCTCAGCGATTTGCATTCTCTTGTGCGCCGCTTCCGGAGCTCAGGAGCTCAAGGAATATATGACCGACCCTACGGACTGGTCCCTCACCCACGTCGGAGATGACATGAATGTCGACCTTGACCTCAACATCAGGGATCTCAATATCAAAGGCAATTCCGTAGTCACCCTCACCCCGAGGCTTGTGAACGGAGCCGATACCGCATCCCTCTCCACCGTGGGATTCTACGGCAGGAAGAGATGGTTCTACTATCAGAGGAACATCAAGCGCATCCCGGACGGATTCAAGGATGAGAGCCTCAAGAAGAAGGACATGCCTGAAAGCTGGAGCTGGAGCGAGGCCTTCCCTTACGAGAGCTGGATGGACGGCTCGCAGATGGAGCTGCTCCGCCAGGTTTACGGATGCTGCAACGACATCAAATACGAAGATGTTATCCCGCTCGGAAAGTACACCCAGTACAATCCTGTATTCATCTTCATCGCTCCGAAGTTCGAGGCGACAAAAAACCGCCATATCGAAGGCAAGGCTTACGTGGACTTCCCTGTCTCCCAGACCGTAATCTATCCGGACTACAGGAACAACCGTGTGGAAATCGGCAAGATCCTGTCAACCATCGACACTCTCAAGAGCGACGGCGATATCGAGATCAAATCACTGTCAATCAAGGGCTTCGCATCTCCTGAGAGCCCTTACGAGAACAATACCCGACTCGCCAAGGGCAGGACCGAGGCACTCAAAGAATATGTTTCGGAGCTTTACCATTTCCCTGCCAATTTCATCCGGACTTCGTTTGAGCCGGAGAACTGGGAAGGTCTCAGGGAATACGTGCTGGCTTCCGGCATCAGCAACCGCCAGGAGATTCTCGACATCATAGACATCCAGGACAGGGACCCTGACACCAAGGAGTGGATTCTCAAGTCCAGATATCCGGAAGAGTACAAATATCTCCTGGCAAACTGCTACCCTGCATTGAGACGAAGCGACTACTACATCGAATACACGGTCAGAAACTATTCGGACATAGCTGAAATCGAGAGAGTGTTCTACACTTCCCCGGGCAAGCTCAGTCTCCACGAACTCTACCTGCTGGCATCCAAGTATGAAATCGGAAGCCCTGAGTTCGAAAAGGTATTCGATGTGGCCGTGACCCTCTACCCTGAAGATGAAATAGCCAACACCAATGCTGCCGGAGCCGCTCTCAAGGCCGGAAGGCTCGACAAAGCCGGGGAATACCTGGCCAAGGCCGGGGATTCCGCCCACGCAGAATACTTCAGGGGCATTTACAGCTGGCTCAGCGGCGACAGGAATGGAGCGCTTGAGCATTTCGCAAAGGCCGAGAAAGGCGGGATTGCAGAAGCATCCGACGCTATATCCAAGATAAAGGTTACCAGCTTGTAAGCCATTGCGGGACAGCGCAATGCTAACCTAGTTTCCCTCGTGAAACCTTAACATTAATTTATACCAAATGAAAAAAATCAATTATCTATTGGCTGCGGCTCTGTTTATTGCCGCAGGCTGCGAGAAGTCGCCTGTAGATCAGGGGACTACTGATGAGGGGAACCTGTACATGCAGTTCTCAGTGAAGATGCTCTCTACCAGGAGCCAGACTGACAACACAGGTGATAATGGTGGTAATTCTAACTCTGATGCCACCCCTGACACTGAGGTGGGTCTGGACAAGGAGAACAAAATTTCCACAGTTGACATTGCACTTGTAGGTGGGGGTTCAACTGTCGTGGCTTCGAATGTGACTCCAACTGCGGCAAACGGCAGCACATATGTTGCAAAATTCGACACCAAGGCTCTTGTAGCGGGCACAACTTACAAGGTGTACATCTACGCCAACTGTACAGCTCCTGCATCTTTTGATATTGATGCCGTTTCAAAGGCCACCATTGCCGAGATGACTGCTGACAACAAGTTCTGGATGACCAATGCTTACGAAGCTACGCCGGTGACTATTAAAGCTGATGAGCTCAAAAAATGCACAACCCCTCAGAATCCTTATAACCTTGGGGCGCATACTGTAGAGCGTTCTATGGCACGTTTCGACTACAAGGTTCAGTCCCCGGAGTATGGAGTTCTTGCCGAACTTACTCTTGATACTCAATAATGTCTCCTGCATCCTTCGCTCCTTAGCCT
>SFPH01000165.1 GCA_004552115.1 Bacteroidales bacterium | reverse complement strand
GGGTACGGTTTTTGACAGACCGGAGTTCAACCGTCTGATGAACGACATCCGCACCGGCAGGATCAAGTGCCTTGTGGTTCGTGATCTCAGCCGGTTCGGGCGTGACTACATCGAGGCAGGAACCTATCTGGAACGGGTCTTTCCGCAGATCGGGCTTCGGTTTATCGCCATCAAAGAGAACTACGACAACTTTGATACGGACGGCTCCGGCGAAAGCCTCATCATCCCTCTGCAAAACATGATCAACACACTCTACTCGAAGGACATCTCCCGCAAGGTTTCTACCGCGCTCAAGGCACAGATGGAAAGCGGAGAGTTCAAGAAGCGCAATCTCCCGTATGGTTATCGCTGGGATGAGGAACATAGCAATATGGTCTTCGATGAGAAAACCGCGCCGATTGTCCGGAAGATTTTCCAATGGAAGATTGAAGGGCTGTCCCTTCCTGCGATTGCAGACCGGCTTGATGCAATGAACGCGCCCAATCCGGAGTTTCAGAAGTATCAGGTCGGCGTCCGCACAGGCAATGCTACGGCAAAGAAGATTTGGAACAAATCTTCACTGACTACCATTCTGGATAATCCCCATTACGTCGGAGATACCGTTCTCGGACGGACGCTGAACGCCATCTACAAGGGCGTCAAGAATCAGCATATCGACCGCGAGGAATGGATTGTTTTTCCCAATACTCACGAGGCGATTATCTCCCGTGAGGACTTCCAGAAGGTACGAGAGCTGCGCGACGCTGCTGCAAGGACAAGGGTTGAGAAGATGGAGCGCACGGAGGAAATCCGCGCTACACTGATCAATCTCTTTGAAGACAAAATCGTCTGCGCAGACTGCGGCAGGAAGCTCTATTTCCATCGCAAGCGCGTTGACAAGCGCAAGGACGGCGCATGGTACGCCTTCTATGAGTGCAGTTCATCCGTCAAGCGCGGCAACCTCTGTACGCCGCACTATACGCGGCAGGATAAGCTCGAAGCCGATGTGCTTGCGGCGATCCAGCTTCAAGTCAAGGCGGCTCTCAATTACGACAAGCTGCTTGCCAAACTGAGAAACAGTGAAGGCGAACGCAGCATCCGCGATCAGCAGAATGCGCTCATCACAAGCCTGAATCTGAAACTCAGCGGCATCTCCAAGAAGCGTACTCGGCTCTATGAGGACTTCACAGAAGGCATTCTCGATGAAGAGGAATACGTCTTTGCCAAGAAAGCCTACGATGAGCAGTATGCTAACCTTTCCCGGCGGTTGGATGAAGCGGTTCAGCGGAAGGTAAAGTTTGCCGAGGCAATGTCCGAGGACAACAAGTGGCTCACGCTGATGAAATCCGTCAGCGGTGCAACGATGCTCTCTCAGGAGTTGGTTGACGAGTCCGTAGAGCTTGTGAAAGTCCATGAGGACGGCTCAATCGAGCTGGTCATGAAATACGGCGATATTTACGCTCTGACCGTTCAGAGTATCAAGGAAGTACAGGAGGCGATGTAAATGAGCAAGGAATACAACATCGGCATCTACATCCGCCTCTCAATGGCTGATGAAGATACCGGCTATGGCAGCAAGGCGGAAAGTGACAGCATCGGCAACCAGCGTATGCTCATCAATCGCTTTCTCGACAATCATCCGGAGTTGTCTCACTGTCAGCGGTCTGAGTTTGCGGATGACGGTTATACCGGCACGAACTTTCACCGTCCTCAGTTCACGCAGATGATGGAGAAGGTCAAGCGCGGCGAGATTAACCTGATCTGCGTCAAAGACTTTTCCCGCTTTTCTCGTGACTACATTGAAACGGGAAACTATCTGGAATGCACTTTTCCATTCATGGGCGTCCGCTTTATCTCTATCAATGACGGCTATGACAGTGACGATTACAAAGGCACAACGGGCGGTCTGGAAGTGGTTATGCGCAGCATCATCTACGCCGCATACAGCAAAGACCTTTCCGTAAAGACCACATCGGCAAAAATCCAGATGATGAAGCAAGGCAAGTATGTCGGTGGCTACGCTCCATACGGCTACGTCCTGCATCCCACCATTCGGAACAAACTTGCCGTAGACCCAGAGGCGGCTGATGTGATCCGCCGTATTTTCCGCGAGGCTCTGGAAGGCAGCAACACCTCTCAGATCGCCCGCAGCCTGAATGATGACGGCATCCCGACGCCGGGGCAATACTTCAAGAGCAAGCATCCCGACAAGAAGAAGTTCAGTAACATGAGCGAGAAAATCAGTTGGGAAACCGTGATGGTCTATAACATCCTCAAAAACCTTGTTTACACCGGAACACTGGTCAGCCGCAAAATGAAGTCCTGCGGTGTCGGCTCAAAAAAGCGCGTTGTCAATGAGCCGATCATCGTAGAAGGAACCCATGAAGCCATTGTCAGCAAGGAAGACTTTGAGCTTGCTCAGAAGGTCATTCGAGGTGGAGGACGGAATCCCACGCGCAAGCAGCATGACTATCCGCTCAAGGGACTTGTCCGCTGCGGAAACTGTAAACGTGCTATGACGCGCCGAAAGAACAAGGCTGGCATTCGATACTTCCAGTGCATTCACTCGGTCAACAACGGAAACACAGACTGTCCGGTTGGCAGGAGCTTTCCGGAAATGGATATTGAGAAGGTTGTCTTCCATGCTCTTACTCAGTTTCTTGCTTTGGCACAGAAGGAATCAGTCCAAAATCGAGAGGTCGGTGATCTACGGAAATCTGCCATCAAGGAATGTGCTGAGAAAATCCGCACTCTGCAAAAGCAGAACGAGCAGCACAAGGCGTCCAAGCTGAGGCTCTACGAGAAGTATGCAGCCGGAAGCATCACGAAGGAGGCGTACATTCAGCAGAAGGCGGCAACGGATGCGAAGATCGCTGAAAACGATGAGGCAATCCAGCGCAGTCACGAACGGATGAAGGAGCTTGACTCCGAGACCTCCTGTTCGGATGAAAAGCTGGATGCGGTCTGCGAACAGTACGCCGACTGCAAAGCTCTGACCTATGAGCTGACCCACGCATTCATTTCTGCGGTCTACATTTACGATCTTGACAACATAGAAATCGTCTGGAAGTTCAAGGACTTCCTCACTACATCAGAAGGAGAAGCCAAATGAAAGTATTTCTTTATATCCGCGTTGCCTGTGCGGATCAGCTTGCGGCAGCAGACCAGCGGGAAGAGCTGGAACGCTATGCGAAGGACAAAGGCTATGAGGTGGCTGCTGCTGTGGCGGCAGACGGCATCTCCGGCGTCCATACGGAAGGTATCATGAACTTCCTGCTGAACGAAGCCAAGAGTCAGGACATCGGTACGATCCTCACCCGCGACACCTCGCGAATCAGCCGGGACACTTCCTCTTTCATGAGGTTTGAGCGAAAGTTCCGGGAGAACGGCATCCGGTTCGAGTATCTGTCCAAGCCTGACAACG
>SFPH01000164.1 GCA_004552115.1 Bacteroidales bacterium | reverse complement strand
TTGACCCAAATCTTGGAGCCCTGTGCAATGATTTCCTGGCATACCTTGTCGAAGGTACCGTCCTCTGACTGCCAGCAGACCTCGTAGGCGAGAGGGACGACATTGCGCTCCATATAGGAGTTGTAAAGTTCAATGCCGGCAGGCTTCTGTATGTCCACAATCGGCATGTACATCATATTGTGCCCGTGTCTTGCCTCGTGCTCCGCAACTACGTCAATGGATTTCTTGCCCTTGATGAGGAGCTGGTCTGTGACACCGAGCCTCTCGGATATTTCAAGAACCTGGTCGTAGAACTCGTAGCCCTGGTCAACATTGACACAAATCCTGTCCTTGCATATCCACAGGGCCTCCTCGAGGGTGAGAATGCGGCAGGTGTCGGTGACTACGCCGTGCGCCCTTTTCAACTTGAGCTGTTTCAACTCGGCCAGAGTGAAGTCGCTTACAGGGCCCTTGCCGTTGGTGCAGCGATCCAATGTCCTGTCATGGGACAATACGAGTACGGAGTCCTTCGTCATCTTCAGGTCGAGCTCCATAATGTCAGCCCCCATATTGATGACTGACTCTATGGCCAGTGCGGAGTTCTCCGGAAAATTCCTCCAGTCGCCGCGATGGCATGCTACTACTACATAATCTGATTCCGGATTGTGAATCTGTGCGAGAATAGCTTCTGCCCTGTTCGCATATTCAGGGGCATTCTGACAGGCTGCCAGACCCAGTGCGGCCAGCCCTATAAGAAGTAATCGCTTCATAGTATTTTGAGTTTTAATTATTTACCGCGCAATTAAATGACTTGCTGCTTGCGCTTCCAGTTCAGTACCGGAAGTATGAAGGAGATGATGGCGGCGCCAATCCAGAAATAGCTTACGTAAGAGAAGTCGTGAACCTGAACCGTCTCGCCGGCGGCATTGACTTTCTCGATGATATTGCCGTCCAGAAGGAGACCGGTTATGATGTTCTGGATTCCGGCGGCGGCGTATGAGGCGAGGCCGACAATGCCGAGGGCCGCCCCGGTGGCCTTTCTCGGGACAAGGTCGATGGCCATAAGCCCGCCGAGGAAGGAAATAAGGACTCCGATTGCAATACCGAAGAGCACCATTGAGGTGACGATGACCCACTTGCTGTCGCCCCCGAAGAGGAAGAGGAACAATGCCAATGATTCCAGCACACCTGCAACGAAGGCCGGATACTTCCTGTCACCCTTGAAGAGCACGTCAGAGAGCCATCCGGAAACGACGGTTCCGATGATGCCGAAAATTGGATTTATGCCAATGATGGCGGCGGCCTCCTTCAGGTCATAGCCCCTGGCTTCCTGGAGGAAGATGGTTCCCCATTCATTGATGGCATATCGGCTCATATACATGAATGCGGAGGAGAGTGCGAGAATCCAGACACCCGGATTCTTGATGACTGCTCTTTGCATCTGCCTTGTGAATTCCCTCTGGTCTGCCTTGGCCTTGCTTGCAGCGGCCCTGTCAGCCTCCAGTTCTTCACGGCTCTTCTCCCCGGCCAGGAGTTCAATCGGCTCAAGGCCCTTGCTCTCAGGCGTATCGTGGAGGAAAAGCAGGATGAGGACGATTCCGATGATGCCGGCTATGGCCGCTCCGAAGAATCCCCATTTCCAGCCGAATGCAGCCACGATGGATCCCACGAAGACAAATGACAATCCTTCTCCGATATTGTGCGAGGCACTGAAGAATCCGTAGTACGTGCCCCTGACCTTCAGCGGGAACCATCTGGAGAGTGCTACGATGGACGATGGCGCTCCCATTGACTGGGCCCAGCCGTTGAGTCCCCACATTATCGCGAAACTGAAGAATATGACCGATGATGAAATTCCGGCCCCGACGGCGGAGGCTCCGAGAATGCCCATCAGAAGGTTGGCAGCGACGGAAATGGTGAGGCCGAGGGCCATAAAGCGTTTGACATTGGCTG
Organism: Bacteroidales bacterium; assembly: GCA_004552115.1. Next base: position 3,987 of record SFPH01000164.1, on the reverse strand, counting down.
AGTCGGTGAGGAAGCCGTTTACCAGCTTGCCCACTGCATACATCCAGTACAGACAGGCGCCTATGATACCGAGCTGGGTGGCATTAAGGAGTCCGGCATCAATGAGAGGCTGCTTCATCACGCCCATTGACAGGCGGCAGACATAATACAGGGCATAGCCGAAAGTGACGGTCAGGAACGTCTGCATCCGCATTCTCTTGTAGCACTTGTCCTGCTCCGAAGCAGAAACTTTTACGGAAGAGGGTCCGCTGATTTTGAAATAATCCAGAAAGGACATATTGCCGATAAGTTATTTTTGTGTGGTCAAGTGTGGTTATCGGGCGCAAATTTAGTACTTTTTGATAAAAATCAAATAATTTTTTGCCCACTGTAATATGACACTTCTGGTGGCCGATATGCTAAATTGGTCGTTGTGAATTTTTAATACTTTATTTGCAACCGGGTTGCGTTAGGGATTTCGTAATTTCGCAAGGATATAATAATTGCACATCAAATATGAAGAAATTGACCTATATTCTGGCAGCTGCAATGGCTGTGTATGCACTGAACGCTTGCGGAAGCAGAGGCCATGGAGCGGACACCGGACATAGCCACGAGCATGCGACGCATGATCACACCGATCACAATCATTCAGAAGAAGCCCACGCTCCCGGCATAATAGAATTCTCATCCGAGCAGGCCCCTGCCTGCCACCCTGACCGGAATGTCGTCATTCAATTCCGCCAGGCTGGGTATCGTTCCTTCGTGAAATTGTTCCTGTGTGCTCCTTCGTGCAATTCATCCAGGCAGGCAAGCACCATCTGGAGCCATTGTGGACGGGGCGACCTGCCTAGATGTAGTCATTTTCGGGACATCTAGGCAGGGTATAGCCAATACAGACATCTGTGGAGGGGTATCCCTGCCTGGATGAATTGCACGAAGGCGAAAAGGTGGAGTGATTCCCGCATGCAAATAAGTAATCATCCAGCGTCAGGGGATGGCTGATGGAAGAGGTTCTCGAGACATTCACCTGGCCGGAGGTACCCCCGCTACAGATATCCCAGAGGCAGTTTTTTGAATTTTGGCCGGCCAGGTGAACGGTTTTTGATGCCACCTGGCCGGCCAATGTGCCCTACAAGGCCTTCTGGGGCATGTCCTCCGGCCAGGTGAATGTCACGAGAATGGGTTTTGCAGAATCTATCCGTTAATCATCTGAGGTTGCGACATTCGGTTGAGCCCCATCTGGCTTTAGTCATCAGTAACATCTTGAATTTCAGCATCAGACATTGGTCACCTGCAGCAACTTACTTTGCTTCATATGTATTATTTAGTGTCAGGTTATGAGGTATGTCATTGCAGTTGTTTCCAGGTCAATGTCAACGACGGCACCGCCGCCGGAATAATGCGCCTCCACCGTGGAAACTCCCGGCCTTACCCGGTCATGACAATGTTGAGTCGGCCTGGTTGATAAAAAAAGCACGCCGAAGCGTGCTCAATCCATATAATCCGGAAGATCCTACAGTCCCCTTGCCCTGACCAGAGCGTCAGGATCCGGGTCTGAGCCGCGGAACTCGTGATAGAGAACCATAGGCTCCTCGCTTCCGCCCTTCTCGAGGAAAGTCTTGCGGAACTTGGAGGCTACCTTAGGGTTGTAAAGGCCCTTGCTCTCCCAATACTCGAAGGCGTCCTTGTCCAGAACCTCGGCCCAGAGATAGCTGTAATAGCCGGCATTGTAGCCGCTGTTGAAGATGTGGTTGAAGTACGTGCTCCTGTAGCGGGGGATAATCTCGTCTATCAGACCCATTTCCTCACATGCCTTCTTCTCGAAGGCGGCCACGTCGAAGTTGCTCCAGTCGGTATCCTTGGCCAGCTCGTGCCACTTCATGTCGAGAATCGAGGCGGCGGTCAGCTCAGCTGTCATGAAGCCCTGGTTGAACCTGGAGGCCTTGTTGATTTTCGCAACGAGAGAATCCGGGATGACCTCTCCGGTCTTGTAATGATATGCGTAAGTGGAGAGAATTTCCGGCTGGAATGCCCAGTTCTCATTGATCTGGGAGAATGTCTCCACGAAATCGCGGGCGACGGATGTGCCGCTGACATCCTTGAAACGGCATTTCGAGAGCATTCCGTGCAATGCGTGCCCGAATTCGTGGAAGGCTGTGCTGACCTCGTCGATGGTCAGGAGGCCGACAGAATCTCCAGGCTGGGTGAAATTGCATACGTTTACCACGATAGGTCGTACATCATTGCCGGAGGCATCCACATACTGCTCCCTGAAGTTGGTCATCCACGCTCCGCCCCTCTTGGTGCTGCGGGGAAGATAATCCGTCATGAACCAGCTGAGAAGCGAGCCGTCTGCATCGGTGACCTTGAAGGCCTTCACCTCAGGATGATATACCGGAATATCTGCCGGTTCTATCTTTATGCCGTAGAGACGTTCTGCGGCCTGGAATACTCCGGAGCGCACATTGTCAAGCTGGAAATACTGGCTTACCTCTGATTCGTCGAGGGCATACTGCGCCTTGCGCACCTTCTCGGCATAGAACCACCAGTCCCAAGGCTCGATCCTGCTGCCTTCAGGAAGAAGACCGGCCTCCACGTCCTTGTCCATGAATATCTGCATGTCAGCCACTTCCTCCCTGGCCTTGGCAACAGCCTTCTCCATTATCCTGGAAAGGAAGGCATCCACGGTGGCGTGGTCGTGAGCCATCTTGTCCTCGAGTATGCAGTCGGCCGAGCAATCGAAGCCGAGCATTGCGGCCTTTTCGGTCCGGAGCTTCATGATTTCGAGAAGAACGGCCTTGTTGTCATTCTCATTGCCATTGTTGCCCCTTGAGGAATAGGCCTTGAAGGCGGCCTCGCGCTTCGCCCTGTCCTCGCAGGTGGTCATGAAATAAGGATAGCTGGAAACCGGGATTCCGATAGCCTCCTTGAAGGCATTGTTCTCGGCGAGGAGATTGTTGCCGAACTTCTGCGAAAGGACGGCAAGCCTGGTATTGATTTCCCTGAACCTTGCCTGAGAAGCCTCGTCGAGAGCTATTCCGTTGCCGATGAACTTGTTGTAAAGCTTCTTGGTGACCATATACTCCTCCCTGTCGAGAGTGTCGGCTGACTCATATACGGCCTTGACTCTCTGGAAGAAGCCCGGGTTCATGAATATATTGTTCTCGTGCTCAGTGACAATCGGCGTAACTTCCTCGATGACTGCCATCATCTCGTCAGTAGCATCGGACTCGCTCAGATTGAAGAGCACTCCGAGCGTCCTTCCGAGAATCTCGCCGGAAAGCTCGTAAGCCGCAATGGTATTGACGAATGTCGGATCTGCAGGGTTGTTCACGATTGCGTGGATCTCCGCCTCCTGCTGCTCGATTCCGGCATTGACCGCCGGGATATAATCAGAATACTTGATTTCGCTGAAAGGCGGAATGCCGCCCTCGCCAGTCCATTCCTTCAGGAACGGGTTTACACTGCAGGATGCTGCGCACATAACTGACAGGATAATGAAAAACCTTTTCATATTGAATAAAATTATTTGGCGGCGGATACTCCGTCAAGATCAATCAAAGTGAACTGAGGCTCGCCCCTGTAATTCGTGAGAATGCCCGTGAACGATACTGAAGTGCCGTTGCCAATGGTCTCCGACATCTCCTTGTCCGCAAACTTGCAATAGCCGCTGGTCCTTACGGCAATGCTCGTCTTGCCCATCTTGAAGTACTGGCTGACTGTGTAGGCGGTCGGCTTTATCTCGAACTTGTGGTCCTTCACCTTCTCGGGACCGTTGCCTATGTCGGCAGTGTCGAAAACTCCTGAATAGAGATATTCGGTGAACTTGGACTTGGACATCGCCCAGGTAGTCACACCCCAGGCAGTCTTGTTCTCCTCGTCGAGGAAAATCCTGTTGGAGGTGAGCTTGGTGTTGCCGTCCGGATTGACATAGACCAGGCAGAATATGGTATTGGTATAGCTCAACCCGTTGATGGTCACATACTTGCCCATATGTTCATCAGT
>SFPH01000163.1 GCA_004552115.1 Bacteroidales bacterium | reverse complement strand
ATTGTTTAATAATAATCACTGCAATGCTGATAGGCCTCAGTGCGGCGGCTCAGGTAAAGGACATTTCTCTTTCGGCAGGCGTGAATGTCCCGATTTACAAAGATCTGGAGAGTGATGCCGTCATCAATGTCAGCTATGGGCAATTCTTCCGGAACGGTCTTGGTTTCAGGGCAGGGCTTCAATGGAATCCGTCCGTTGTCAATGTAAGCAATGCCTTTGGGACGCCCGTAGCCTTTGCTTATCGTACGAAAACCCGTACTTCGCGGGAACGGATATACGCAGGGGTTGAGAGCTCGTCGGATGTCATATCACAGGATTCCGGATACGGTAATGAACACGGAGATGTCGGAAATGTATTTTCCGCATTTCTGATGAATCTGTTCAGCGATATGGAGTTTTTCATCGGCATAACACCAGGTTACATTCAGGGCTCCTCCAGCCAGGAACACGAAGCGGCATGGGGTGCATCCTGGCAGTATTGGGAAAAGAGCTGGACGGAGAAGAAATCCGCATTCTCATTCATGCTCGATGCCGGAATGACGCTCAATTACAGTATCTGGCGATTCGACATCAAACTTACACCGGCTTTTCACTATGGATTGACAGGCAACTACCTGTATCACGTTTCAACTGGCGAGAAAGACGCAGGCATAACGACAACCGACACTATTCCCATCCGTTGGTTTTTTACGTTCGGTGGAGGTCTCGCATTCCGTTTCTGAACAAAAAGAAAGTGACTAAGCAGTCAAAAGACTGTTTAGTCACTTTCCATTGAATATTATTCGAAAAATACTAGAGCTGTGGACCAGCCTTTACAAGTGCCTTGCCGGCACGGTTGCCTTCGTATTTCTTGAAGTTCTTGATGAACCTGCCTGCGAGGTCCTTTGCCTTGACTTCCCAATCCTCTGCATTTGCATAGGTGTCGCGAGGGTCGAGGATGTTGGTGTCAACACCTGCGAGCTCTGTAGGCACGGTGAAGTTGAAGTAAGGGATAACCTTGGTAGGAGCGGAGTCGATCGCGCCGTTGAGGATGGCGTCAATGATGCCGCGGGTGTCACGGATGGAGATACGCTTGCCGGTACCGTTCCAGCCGGTGTTCACGAGGTATGCCTTGGCACCGCTCTTCTTCATCTTCTTCACGAGCTCCTCAGCATACTTTGTAGGGTGAAGCTCGAGGAATGCCTGTCCGAAGCATGCGGAGAAGGTAGGAGTAGGCTCGGTAATACCGCGCTCTGTACCTGCGAGCTTGGCTGTGAAGCCGGAGAGGAAGTAGTACTTGGTCTGCTCAGGATCGAGGATTGATACTGGAGGGAGTACTCCGAACGCATCAGCTGAAAGGAAGATAACCTGCTTTGCGGCCGGGCCCTGTGACTTAGGACGGACGATCTTGTTAATGTGGTAGATCGGGTAGGAAACACGGGTGTTCTCGGTAACGCTCTTGTCGTTGAAGTCGATCACGCCGTTCTCGTCAACGGTTACGTTCTCGAGGAGAGCATCACGCCTGATGGCACCGTAGATATCCGGCTCAGACTCCTTGTCGAGCTTGATGACCTTCGCATAGCAGCCACCCTCGAAGTTGAACACGCCCTTGTTGTCCCAGCCGTGCTCGTCGTCACCGATGAGGAGACGCTTAGGGTCGGTGGAGAGAGTGGTCTTGCCGGTTCCGGAGAGACCGAAGAAGATAGCGGTGTTCTCACCGTTGAGGTCGGTGTTTGCAGAGCAGTGCATTGAAGCGATGCCCTTGAGAGGGAGGTAGTAGTTCATCATTGAGAACATACCCTTCTTCATCTCGCCGCCGTACCAGGTGTTGAGGATTACCTGCTCCCTGCTGGTAACGTTGAATGCGACTGCAGTCTCGGAGTTGAGGCCGAGCTCCTTGTAGTTCTCAACCTTTGCCTTTGCTGCGCAGTAAACCACGAAATCTGGCTCCTGGTCGAACTCCTTCTGGTTCTGAGGACGGATGAACATGTTGGTCACGAAGTGAGCCTGCCATGCAACCTCCATGATGAAGCGGACCTTCATGCGGGTATCCTCGTGTGTTCCACAGAAACCGTCAACTACGAAAAGTCTCTTGCCTGAGAGCTGCTTGAGAGCGAGCTTCTTGAGGACTTTCCAATTCTTCTCGGAGAGAGGGTGGTTGTCGTTCTTGTACTCGTCTGAAGTCCACCATACGGTGTCCTTGGAGTTCTCATCCATTACGATGTACTTGTCTTTAGGAGAACGTCCGGTGTAGATACCGGTCATCACGTTAACGGCACCGAGTTCGGTTACCTGACCTTTCTCATAGCCGGTGAGCTCCGGCTTTGTCTCCTCGTTGAAGAGAACTTCGTAAGATGGATTGTAAAGGACTTCTTTCACGCCCTTGATTCCATACTTGCTTAAATCCATTGTTGGCATAAAAACAATATTAAAATTATAACTGATTTTCAATGCTTTCCCGTCAGCCCGGAACTATCTCCGGACTTCGGGTGCAAAATTAATCAAAAATTGTTAATTTTGTGCATGTTCCGACCGGAATACACAACAAAAATTCTGCCATCCGGCGCAAATTTTTTCCTGTTTCGGAACTAAATTGTTTTATCTCCGTCGGTTTCGCTATGAAACTTCTGCAATTTTCAAGTGAAACCGGGCCGGAGACCTGAAGGGAAAGGAGAATTGAAGATGAAGGACAATGAAATCAGGCCGATTGACATTCTGTCAGAGTATTGGGGCTATGCCTCTTTCCGGCCGATGCAGGAGGAGATTGTGAATTCCGCGGCGGAAGGCCGGGATGTGCTCGCCATACTTCCTACCGGCGGCGGGAAGTCGGTATGTTTCCAGGTCCCGGCACTGATGAAGGAGGGGATTGCCCTGGTCATAACCCCGCTGATCGCACTTATGAAGGATCAGGTCCAGAATCTCAAGTCTCGGGGCGTGAAGGCATTGGCAATATATGCCGGAATGACGCGACGCGACGTTGAGATAGCCCTCAACAATGCCGCCTACGGGGATTTCAAATTTCTATACATATCTCCGGAGCGCATCGCCACCAGACTCTTCCAATCCTGGCTTCCTGAACTGAATGTCAGCTACATTGTCGTTGACGAAGCCCATTGCATATCGCAGTGGGGCTACGATTTCCGCCCGGATTATCTCCAGATAGGAAGGCTCCGGGAGGCGGTGGACGCCCCTGTGATTGCCTTGACGGCAACAGCCACTCCGGAAGTTGCGGACGATATTATGGAGAAGCTCCGCAAGAGCGGATTCGAGAGGCCCAATCTCTCATACATTGTCCGCAAGGTCGAGGACAAGATGGGCCAGCTGCTTTCGATTTGCTCCGGTGTTCCGGGTACAGGAATCGTTTATGCCGGCAGCCGTAACAAAACGGAGGAAATGGCCGCGGCTCTTCAGGCCCAGGGAATCAGCGCCTCTTTCTACCATGCGGGTCTGACCCATTCGATGCGTGCCGAAAGGCAGGAGGACTGGAAGTCGGGGAAGACCAGGGTGATGGTCTGCACCAATGCCTTCGGGATGGGAATTGACAAGCCCGACGTGAGATTCGTCGTGCATATAAGCCTGCCGGATTCGCCCGAGGCCTATTTCCAGGAGGCGGGACGGGCAGGCCGGGACGGTAAGGAGTCCTATGCAGTCCTGCTGTGGAACGGCTCGGACATCCGCCGTCTCAAGCAGCTGGAGAATGTCACATTTCCGACATTGGAATACATCGAGGACATCTATCACAAGCTTTTCGCATTCTTCGAAATCCCTTACGGACAGGGGATGGGCCGCCAGCTGAAGTTCGACATCAAGGCCTTTTGCGACCGTTTCAGACTCGACAGGGCCCAGGCTTTCTATGCAATGAGATATCTGGAGCGTGAGGGTCATTGGACTTTCTCCGAGGACGTCGAGGTGCAGACAAGGGTGCGTGTCATCGTGGACAGGGATGCCCTGTATGATGTGGAGCTTGAGGACCCGAAGATGTTGGAGGTCCTGGACTGCCTGATGCGTAAATACGAGGGATTGTTCTCCTATGCCGTCCCGATTGAGGAGGAATATGTGGCGGACCGCTGCGGAATCACCGTGGCCCAGCTCCGCAAGCTTCTGTACAGGATGGCTGTCTCGCACATTGTCAATTACATACCGGGGGACAGGTCGGATGTGATATTCCTCCACGGGGAGCATCTTGCCGAGGGCAATGTCAAGCTCTCTCCTCAGCGTTACAGGATGCTGAAGGACTCGGCGAGGGCGAGAATGACGGAAATGATGGAGTATGTCAATGAGGAAGATGAGTGCCGTTCACGCTTCCTGCTGCGCTATTTCGGCCAGGATGAGAGTGCCGACTGCGGTAAATGCGACATCTGCAGGGCGGGGCGCAGGAAAACTGCCGCAGGTGAGGACAATACTGAAAGGACCCGTCAGGCCCTGATCAGTTTCATCAATGAAAAATGCGGGGGTGTCTATTCCCTCAAGCAGATCAATGCCGAATTCGGCAATCCTTCCGCCTCCTGGTCTCCGGACTTTCTCTCCATTCTCAGGGAACTCATTGACGAGGGGGATGTCCCTGCATATGAATATTGAACAGACAGCAGTCTGAAAACTGTAATTTGCAAGAATATGAAATATCTGGTAATATCGGACATACACGGCTCATTGCCGAGATTGGAGAAAGCTCTCTCTTTCTTTGAACGCGAAAATTACGATATGCTCCTGATCCTGGGAGATATCCTGAACTACGGGCCCCGGAACGGAATTCCGGAAGGCATTGATGCCCCGGGAATTGCGGCGAGGCTGAACGCGATGGCTGAAAGGATTGTCGCCGTCAGGGGCAATTGCGACTCCGAGGTTGACCAGATGCTTCTCAGGTTCCCCTGCATGGGTGACTACTGCATCCTTGTGGCCGACGGGACCAGGATCATGCTTACGCACGGACATCATTACAATGAGGACAATGTCACGGCTCCCGGGGTTGACGCATTGTTCTGCGGGCATACCCATCTCTGGAAGCTTGAGAGGAATGCGGACGGGATACTTGTCTGCAATACCGGCAGCATTACCTTCCCGAAGGGCGGCAATGTCCCTACCTTCGCCACCATTGATGAGGACGGGTCAGTGCGGATGAGAGGGCTTGATGGCAATGTCCTTTCTGAGATGGCACTAAAAAACGGGACTGAGTAAGCAGCCCCGTTTTATGATATGTGCGGTAAATTCTAGTATGTGATGACTCCCGGAAGGGTCTTGGCCTCGTCGATCATCTTCTGGATTTCAGACTCTACCGGAACCCTGCCCACGAGTTTCTTTTCTGCATTGACCTCGGCCACCTTGGCGGCAAGATTTGCGGCAACCCTGTGGGAAAGCTCCTTTACGGTGTCAACACCGGAAGCCTCGAGCAGTTCGGCGAACTGAGGGCCGATTCCGCGGATGCGGTACATGTCGGCGTGGTTAGTCCATTTGAGAACGAGTTTCTCAGGAATGCCGGTAGCCTCTGCAAGCTCTTTCCTGCCCTTTGGAGCAGCGCATTTCTCAAGAAGTTCCTCCGCAGTGCTGATGCCTGCTGCAATGAGTTTTTCGGCGTAGGCCGGTCCGATGCCTTCTACATCGATAATCTTGTAAGCCATAGTTGTCAGAATTATTGGTTTATGTCCGTAAATGTAGTGAATATCAATGAAAATTGCAATTGTTTCTACAATATGCCGGCGGATTTCCCGCAGATTCCTTCAGCCGCGGCATAGCCCATGCTCCAGGCTGCCTGGAGATTGAAGCCTCCGGTAATCGCGTCAACGTCAGTTACTTCGCCTGCGAAAAACAGACCCGGGTACTTCCTGGCCTCCATTGTCCCTGAGTTGATTTCCTTCAATGACACCCCTCCGCAGGTCACGAACTCGCTCTTGAACCTGTTCCTTCCGACAATCCTGAACTCGTCGGCGTGCAGCCTCTCGGCAATGCGGTTGATGGTCCTGGACCCTGTCTCCGCCCATCTCATTTCCTGGGAAATGTTCATCTTGCAGAGGAAATATCTCCAGAGACGCGCATTGAAGATATCTGGAAAAGCATTGGAAATCAGTTTCTTGGGATTGGAGGCTGCGAGTACCTTCAGCATTGTCCCGATTTCCTCGGCATTCATTTCTCCGAACCAGTTCACTATGAGTCCGGACTGATAGCTGTTCTCCGAGAGATATCTGGCCGCCGCCGAGGACAATTTCAATATGGCCGGGCCGCTGAGACCCCAGTCTGTGACCAGAAGGGGACCGCATCCGCGGAATTTCGTTCCCGGTATGGATACAGTGGCATCCTCCACTACTGTTCCCATCATTTCCCTCAGGGTCAGATCGTCAATCTTCATGCTGAAGAGGGAAGGGACAGGGCTCACAATCTCGAGGTCCAGCCCCGAAAACAATGCCTGCCATCCCGTGCCCGTACATCCGCCGGTCGTGACCAGGACCGAGTCGAAAGTCTCCTCGGCATTGCCAGACATTATCTTCCAGCCATTTTGGCCTTGTTTCAGACCCTTGACCCGGGCCTTTGTCCTGACCTTCACCCCTGACTCCCGCATTGCCCTGATGAGGACATTGACGATTTCCATTGCATCCTGCGAGGCCGGGAAAACGCATTGGTCCTCCTGTACGACGAGCCTGACTCCCATATCCTCGAACCATCTGCAGGTCTCCTCATGGCCGAAACGC
>SFPH01000162.1 GCA_004552115.1 Bacteroidales bacterium | reverse complement strand
CTGGAGGGGCATTCCGGAGCTCAAGATCGAGAACCTCGTGAACAGCTGTGCCCTCTACTACGACCCATACAGGCTCTATCCGGCCTACGTGGAGGTTGAGCTGTAGGAGAACTCTCCGCCCGCTTCGCTTGGGCGGGATGACTGAAGGGCCCGCATCAGGGACAACAAAAAAGGGACTGACGGATTGGTCAGCCCCTTTTTTGAGTTATTTCAGTTCCTCTTCTTTCACATCCGTCTTGTAAAACGTCCCAGCACTTCCGGGCTGGTGGCCGAGAGGTCATTGAGCTGGCCGCGGTCTTCCTTCAGATTGAAGAGAGACCAATGGTCCAGATTGCCGAGCTCATTCTTGGTGATATTGGTCTTCGGACCCTTGTAAGGCGGTATCAGGGCAAAATCACCGGCGCGATAGCAGAGACGGCCCTGGGCTTCCAGGACAATGCTCTCGCGGGCCTCGCCATCATTGCCGAGGAAGGTGTCCAGATGGTTGCGGCTGTCAATGTTCTCAGGAACATTGCCACCGACAAGATGTCCGAGACTGGCGAAGAAGTCCAGCTGGGACACTATGTCCTCGGACAATCCCGCCCTTACGTGGCCCTTCCAGTAAACTATGAGCGGAATATGTGTGCCGCCGTCATAGAGGCTGTACTTTCCGCCTCGGGTCCCGCATCTCGGATCGTGCGAACCGAGCCTCTCCTCGGCATCATCGTAATAACCGTCATTGATTACCGGGCCATTGTCGCTGGTGAAAATCACCAATGTATTGTCCAGCAGGCCTTTGGCATTGAGATAAGACAATACCTCACCTACGCACCAGTCCGCCTCCACGACGGCGTCACCTCTCGGGCCGAGGTCAGTGCTGCCTACGAAACGGGAATGCGGAGCGCGGGGAACGTGAGGCTGATGGAGCCCGTAATAGAGGAAGAACGGCTTGTCGGCGCTCTGTCTGTCAATGAAATCCTTCACGTCCCCGACGAAGAAGTCGGCCATATCCTCATCGACCCATCTGGCCTTCTGGCCGCCCCTCATGAAACCGATGCGGGGGATTCCGTTGACAATGGAGTTGTTATGGCCGTGATGCCATCTCATCTTCAGCATTTCAGGATTGGACAATGCGGTAGGCTCCCCGTCGAAATTATGTTCGTAGCTCACCTCTATCGGATCTTCCGGATCAAGCCCGACCACCTGACCGTCACGCACATAGACGGTAGGGACACGGTCATTGGTGGCAGCTATAAGGCAGGTATAGTCGAAGCCAACGGTATTGGCCGAAGGAGTAATCCGAGTGTTCCAGTCCACGTTGCCGTCGCCCATTCCGAGATGCCATTTGCCGATGGCTCCGGTATTGTAACCGGCCTCCTGCATCATTTTCGGCAATGTCGGGATGTCCACGGGGATGAGAAGCGGGGCATCGCCAGGCAGAATCTTGGCATCGGCATTGCGCCATGGATAGAGTCCGGTGAACATTGCATAGCGGCTCGGCGTGGATGTGGCCGAGGTGGCGTATGCATTGCAGAACATCCTTCCCCCACGTGCGAGCGAATCGATATTGGGCGTCTGTATGGCGCCGTCACCGTAAATGCTGAGATCTCCCATTCCGAGATCATCAGCCACGATAAGAAGCACATTCGGCCTCTGCGCGGCCTCCTTGCGGCCGCAGGATACCGCCGCCAGGGCTATGGCAGAGAGGTATTTGATTGAGTTTTTCATTGTAGTGGTATGTATTTGGTCTGTATATCCGCCAGGGCATCGCAAATGTCAAATATAGGAAAAATATCCGGCATTTGCATTATCCCCCGCAAAGCAGTAACTTTGGGGAAATGAGAATGACCATGAAAAAATATCTGAGCATATTCCTGGCACTGGCGGTGTTGGCTGCCTGCCAGAAGGAGGAGCCGCTGCTGACCGGGCCGGTCGGAGGGAACGGACAGGAAGAGACCGGCGGTAACGGAGGCGGAGATGGTTCGGGAAGCGGGGATGATTCCGGAAACGGTGACAATGGCGGCGAAAACGAAGGCGGTGACAATGGCGGAAGCGGCAATGAGGGCGGAGACGTAATCCCGCCGGCCACTACCGGCTATTCCTGGTTCGAACTCCCGGCGATCGTTGACGAGAACAAGGACGGGAAACTCGATGACGGAAATGAGCTGTACTACGCCCATCATCTCTGCGCCGGAGGAGAGAGAAGCGGCGGAAAGACCGCGAGGAACTACACTGTCTGCTACAGCGGAGTCCATCATTGCCCTATGTGGGTGGCGGCACCGAGACACAAGATGTATGTGGGCAAGTCAGGCAGGAATGATTCATACCGGAGAGACCCGTACATCCCTGCCGACATCCAGTACTCGTCCAAATCGACGGGCGGCGGGTGCAACAAGGGCCATATGCTCGGCTCCGCGGAGAGGACATCCAGCAAGCCGACGAACCAGCAGGTATTCTACTACACGAACATCGCCCCTCAGTTCAGCGACACGTTCAATACCGGAGGGGCCGCCTGGAACTCATTGGAAGACCACGTGGACAATCTCGTCTGCGCAGACACCCTCTACGAGGTGGTAGGCTGCTATTTCGAGAAATACACCGACGCTTACGGCAAGTCCTGTGAACCGCAGACCATTTTTTTCGGCGGCAGGAGCGATGTCTCATGTCCGACAATGTTCTACTACGCCCTGCTCAGGACCAAGTCCGGCGCAAGCGGCAAATCGGTGCGCAACTGCTCCGCAAGCGAGCTGCAATGCGCCGCATTCGTGCTCAGGCACAATGTCGAGAAGAGCCACAAGCCACAGGCACAGGATATCATCTCCATCGCGGAACTGGAGAAACTCACCGGGTTCACGTACTTCCGGAACGTCCCGAATGCGCCGAAGACCACTGTCAATAAAAACGAATGGCTTTAGTAATCTTTCCTTGCAATGATGATAGAGGCTAAAGGTATAGAGAAATCATTCGGGACGCTTAAGGTCCTGAAAGGCATTGACTTGCAGGTTGAAAAATCCGAGGTCGCATCCATAATGGGAGCCTCCGGGGCGGGCAAGTCCACATTGCTCCAGATTCTGGGCACACTGTCCACTCCTGATGCCGGAACTCTCATCATTGACGGAACTGATGTGACCGGGCTGAACCGCAGGGAAATCAGCCGTTTCCGCAATCTGAAGCTCGGATTCGTATTCCAGTTTCACCACCTTCTCCCTGAATTCACTTCTCTGGAGAATGTGATGATACCGGCCCTGATTGCGGGGAAAAGCGAGAAGACCGCCAAGGATGACGCCCTGAAACTGCTTGATACAATGGGACTTGCAGAGAGAACCAGTCACAAGCCTTCCGAACTTTCCGGCGGAGAGCAGCAGCGGGTGGCCATAGCCAGGGCTCTCGTGAACAGGCCCGCCGTCCTCTTTGCGGACGAACCCTCGGGCAATCTCGACAGCGTGACCAAGAGCGAAATCCACAATCTCTTCTTCCGCCTCAGGGAATTTCAAGAAATTCGATGTAAGGAATGACCGCTCAGCTATGAAGGTCAATACCGACGGCGTCCTGCTGGGTATATGTGCGCCGATGCAACCTTCTGACAAGCAGATACTTGACATTGGAACGGGAACAGGCACAGCCGCATTGGCCCTGGCCCAGAGACTGAACGGGGCAGCGATGGAGGACGGGGCGGGATTTACCTGCAGTGATGCAATGATTACCGGCATTGACATAGATGAGGATGCTGCGGCGGAGGCTGGAGAGAATTTCCGGGAATCCCCCTGGAGCAGCATTCTGACGGCATTGCACACTCCCCTCTCGGAATATGAGCCCGACAGCGGGTTCGACCTGATTGTCTCGAATCCACCATATTACGACGACTCGCTTATTAACCCGGATGCCCGCAAGGCGACTGCCAGACATACCGGAGGCGGACTCTCCTACCGGGAAATCCTGGCCTTCGCCGAAACAAGGCTCAATACAGGCGGCCGGCTGTGCATAATACTCCCGGCCGACCAGGAAAGGGAGTTGCTGAGATATGGCAGAATGCACGGATTGCATCCATCCAATATTCTGAGAATCAAGACAGTACAGAGGAAGGCTCCGTCCCGGATCATCGTCGCGTTCAAGGCGGGAGAGAAACCGGTGTCGATTGAAGACAGCCTGACGATAATGGAAAAAGGGAGCTATACCCAGCAGTATCTCTCCCTTGTCAAAGATTTCTACCTGTTCGCCTAGTGGGCTGGACTCAGTCCTTCTTCTCGTTCCAGCGACCTATCTGCATCCTGCGGAACTCCTCCTCACCAATGAAAAGCTTCCCCACCTTCTCCACGGACACAATACGGGTCAATTGCGGAGTAAACCTCGCCTCAACATCCCTGGAAGTCTTCATCGCCTCCACATAACGGTTCAGGAGG
>SFPH01000161.1 GCA_004552115.1 Bacteroidales bacterium | reverse complement strand
GGAAGTCTGCCCTTCAGATTGAAATCCCCGGGCTTCTCGATCTCGAAGTACCTGTGGTCGTAGTTGTCACCGATGGTGACATTGCTCCCGAGGGCGGATGCGGCCTGAGAGCATCCGTCCGGACGTCTCCGGTAGGGATGTCCCATCAGGATACGCACGGCCTCCGCCCTGAGGCACTCCTCCAGCTCCGTGTCCGACATCCGTCCGGTAAGCTCCGGATTGTACTCGAGCCTCCTCTGTCCGCATCTGAGAGGACAGGTCATCCCCCTGTTCTCCCTTGCCTCGTGAAGGCAGAGCACTCCGAACATCGGTGGCTCTGAGATGAACCACCTCTGCAGGATTTCTGATATTCTCTCTCCAGTAAGCATCGTCTTCTACTTTATTGCCTTGACATACATGATGAGCGACATCGTCAGCATAGGGCAGTCGGATGAGATGAACCTGCAGGCGTTGGGGTACAACTCTGAGCTGACATAGAGGTTGCCGAAGTGCGCTGCGGCTTCCTTGGTAGTCTTGGTGAGCATCTCGAAGTAGCTCTCGAGGTTGGCGCTGACGGCCGCCTTGTCCTCCTGAGGAATCTTCTCCGTCTCAAGGTAACGGAAGATGCCCTCGTTGACCACCGACAGCTCGTGGATACGATACTTGGAGAGGGTGCCGCGGTGCATGTCCAACTCATAGAGGACCTGCCTGCCGCTGACGAGCTTGTGGGAAGACACGCTCTGGCGGAACGCACTCGCCGCCTTCGGACCGACGATGCTGCATATCGCCTTGTAGTGCACGTCAGTGAGCTTCTTGCATCCCGAGATGATGTCCGATACCCTCTTCCATCCTCGCCTGTCCGGGGTCTTCTCCAGTCCCGTGTCCGCGCCCTCCCTGGCGTCAGGGTTCTTGTCAAGCCAGATGGCGTTCTCCTGGATGAAGTCCGTCACGCGAGTGTCAACGCCCGTGCCCCTGGCCCACAGCAGCCATTCCTGTGCAGTGGGGACGAACTGCACGATGTTGAACCTCGACACGAGTGCGGGGTCCAGGTCTGTGAGCTGGTACTGGTCGCCTTCGTTGACCGCAGCGATGACTCGGCTTCCCTCCGGAAGGGCCCTTCCGGCGAGACGCCGGTTCAGGGCGAGGTCCATGATGGTCTGCAGTATCTCCGGACGTGCCCGGTTCAGCTCGTCGAGAAAAAGGACGACCGGCTTGCCGTCGACAGGGAACCAGTAGGGCGGCATGAAGTCGGTTTTCCCGGTCTGCTCGTTCTTGCGTGGAAGTCCTATGAGGTCGCCAGGGTCGCTCATTTGGCCGAGGAAGAGGGCCACCACGGTCATCCCTTTCTCTGAGAAGTATGAAGTGAGTATCTCCGATTTGCCTATGCCGTGGTTGCCCACGAGCATCAGGTTGTGCCCCGCAGGGGTGATGTCCAGCAGCTGCCTCAGTTCAGTGATGTTCGCTTTGATGTTTGCCATGTCAGTATTGTTTTATGCCGCGAAGATAGGAGCCTTGAATGCAGAAATATGGCAGTGGCGCGAAGGCTCTTTGCTGCCATATTATTGCGCTGGGGCAATGCATCTTTGCATCGAAAAACAATGACGTCTATGCTTGACAGAGAATACAACGACAGTGTTCTTCTTGAGTCCCTCGTGGAGGACATCCGTGAATTCACCGACGGGATGGAAGTATCAGAGGGTAAGGGAGAATACAGCATAAGAAAAGTGCGAGACAGCATAAGGTACAGTCATTTATTGAGGGCAGACCTGAGGGGACACTGTCTTGAACTGACGGTCAACGAATGGTCTCTTCACCTTTTTCTTCGCGAGGGTGTCCTTCAGGTCGGATGGGAGGAGATTCCTCTGCCGACATTCGATATGGCCGTCGCGACACTGAATCACCTTGAAGGAATACTACCTTGGTACATTACAAGAGTGAGGGCTTTGAAGGACAAGACCAGCCTTGAGGAAGCCAGGATAAAGCAGCTGAACAGGATATGTGAGGCGACCGTGATGCCGGCCATAGGCCCTATGGCTGAGGCAGCCTCCCTTATCTGTACAGTGCGTGTCCGGAATGATTCCGTTTCCATAATCCTGAAAGACCGTAAGGGCAAGAGGCGCTCCTTCAGAGTCGGTTTTGAAAGACCGATTCAGGATTCCCTCGGTCCAGTCATGGAGTACATAAAATCAGCGGCAGCGAAAGGGGCCGGAAATCTCTCTCCGACCCCTTGTTACTGACGGGAACTCCGCGGCATCAGTCGAGCACTTCGAAATCGAAGTCGCTCAGGTGGCAGCCGGCCTTCTGGTAATCGAACCCGTACAGGCGCATATATGCCTCCTTGAGTTCTTGTGCGCCGTTGGTGAACGGTGAAGTTGCGTGCGTCTTGGTTGTCACCACGACGCTCATGTCAGGTGTGAGTACCTGACCGTTAGTCCTTTTGATCCTCTTTGGGGTCACTCTGAATACTCTTGACATGGTGTTGATGTTTTGAATTGTGTCCGTCAAAGATATCCTTCCTAACTGCAAAAGCATGGCAGCTATTTCACGATAGGGCCTCCGCAGAAATCCTTCCTACCGCAGTCCTTGCATCTGAATCCAGCCCATACCGAGTCGAAGTGGTCCATTGCCGCAGCGACGAGCACCGGGTCGTCCGTGAGTATGCCTGCCTCAAAGTTGCGCCTGCGTCCGGATTTCATTCCCATCCCAGCGCCGGTCAGGTTGGCGGAGCCTATGTAGGCCTCCTTCCCGTCGAATACGAAGATTTTGAAGTGTACCCTCGGGCAGAGGGCCCTCTCCAGCCCAGTGAAGAGGGACGGATACCTGTCGAATTCCTCCCGGAAGACTGGACCCGGTTCCTTGGCGTGCAGGAGCCTCACGCCCACACCCTTGCGGATCAGCTTCGCGAGGACCGCGAGGAACGGCATGCTGTCGGAACCCACCTTGACGTGCAGGTCCTTTATGTCCGCAGTCCCTATCCAGAGGGACGATTTCACTGAGGCGCATCTGGCGATGACATCGTTGTAGTGTTCGGTATCACTGATATATCTTGTCGGCATAGGCGGATGATTTGTACAAAGATAACGTCTTTCACTGCCAAAGCAATGCATGCGTGGAGAAGTAGAACAGTAATTTGAAATTCCGGGGAAGTCTGAACGGGGTGCCGACTGCCGAGCAATTGCACCGATCTATCAAAAAGTGCACCCTCCCCCGTCTGACGCAGACCACGAACGTATGCGAACATCACGACACGCACGGTCAGTTCGATGGCACGGTCGGAGTCTACTGATGCTTCCGTCTCATCCTCCGCCTTACGCACATAACCCTCAAGATGGTCGGCGTTGGAGAGGTATCTGCCTGCAAGCAGCATCGAGAAGTTGCGCTTGTATTCCTCCACCATAGCGTTATAGTACGCCTCGTCGCCACACGCCGTGCGCACAAGCGCCATCATGTCGTCGCCACGCTGCTGCGCT
>SFPH01000160.1 GCA_004552115.1 Bacteroidales bacterium | reverse complement strand
ATTTATTATCACACCCATTATTCTGATTACACGGACGGACAGAATGCCCGTAATGAAAAGAACCGACACACGGAGCGCAACCGCACTACAGATGAAATCCTGAAAAATAAAAAGACCTGCCCGGAGGAAAGTTTGCTCCAAATCGGAAAGATGGAGGAACACGCTTCTGCGGAAACCCTCTTTCTGGTGGCTACGGAATTTTTTGCGGAGCTGGAAAGACGCTTCGGCTCCCATGTCCACATTTTGGACTGGGCATTGCACATTGATGAAAGCACGCCTCACATCCATGAACGTCATGTCTTTGACTGTGAAAATCAGTACGGGGAGCTTTGTCCCCAGCAGGAGAAAGCTTTGGAAGCCCTTGGCTTTGAACTGCCGGAGCCGGACAAGAAGCTGGGTCGCCACAACAATAGAAAAATGGTCTATGATGCCGCCTGCCGGGCTTTGCTGTTCGATATTTGCAGGAAGCACGGATTGCAGCTGGAGGAGGAGCCGGAGTACGGCGGTCGCAAGTATCTGGAAAAGCAGGACTTCATTCTTGCCAAGCAGAAGGAGCAGCTGGTGGCTCAGTCTCAGACGATTCAGGAGCAGGAAGCCGTCATTCAGGAAAAGGAAGAAAAGCTGGACGAGCTGACCTTGAAGCTGGATGATGTGGAAGCTCTGATTGATGATGTTTCCGAGATTGCCTATGATAAGGCGGTGGAGGTTGTGACCGATACCGTCAGGGTGGAAACACACAAGCAGGACATTCAGCTGGTGGAGGAAACAAAGTCCTGGCTGCTGTCCCCAGAGCGCAAGGCTCCCAAAAAGGAGCGGGAGTACGCTGCCGCCCGACTGGACAATGTGGTTTCCAAAATCACCAAAGCCATGCAGACAGCTCTTAGTGTAATGAAGGCTGCGCTGACGAAGCCGGAGGTCAGGAAAGCAAACACCCAGCAAATTAAAGAAAAAGCCAGAACTTCCATTTATGAAATGCTGAACCGCAACAAGGCGATTGTGGCGGCTGAGGATGCCGCACGGAAAAAGGAAACTCACAAAAAGCAGAATATGGAACGCTAACAGGCACTTGCCATTTTCGTATTGAGAATGTCAGGTGCCTTTCCTATTTTCAGGAGGAAATGATTTGAATGTATTTGAAACAGTCAAGCAGTCTGTGACCACCCGGCAGGCTGCGGAACACTACGGAATCCGGGTAGGCAGAAACGGAATGGCTTGCTGCCCGTTCCACAACGACAAGACCCCCAGCATGAAGCTGGACAGGCGTTACCACTGCTTCGGCTGTGGGGCAGATGGGGATGTGATTGACTTCACAGCGGCTCTTTATGGGCTGGGAAAGAAGGAAGCTGCTGTACAATTGGTAAGTGATTTTGGACTGTCCTACGAGGACAGGAAGCCCCCGGACAAGAGAAGGAAGCCCAAAGGAAAATCCCCGGAGATACAATTCAGGGAAGCGCAAGCCCGCTGCTTCCGTGTTCTTGCTGACTATCTTCATCTGCTGGAACGGTGGAAGGTAAAGTATGCACCAAATCAGCCGGATGGGGAATGGCATCCCCGGTTTGTGGAAGCCTTACAGAAAATCAGCCATGTGGAATATCTGCTGGACACGCTGCTGTCCGGCGATACGGAGGAACGGGCGCAGATTATGACTGAATACGGAAAGGATGTGATAGAGCTTGAAAAACGATTATCAGAACTTGCCGCCCCAGATGCAGCAAGCCGTGAAAAATACAGTAAACGCCATGCAGCCGCCCCGGAGCGTTGAAGAAGTGAAAGCTGAATTGGAAAGCACGGAGAAGGGCGGTGTCCGGCAGAGCATCCGCAACTGTCTGACAGTGTTCCAGCGTGACCCGGTGCTTGCCGGGGCCATTGCCTATAACATCCTGACTGACCGCAAGGACATTATAAAGCCCATCGGCTATCACAGGACTGGTACAGCCTTGACAGATACGGATATGAAATATCTGCTGCTCTATTTGGAAGAAAATTATGGGCTGACCAGTGAGAAAAAGATTGAAAACGCCATCGGGATCGTGGCGAATGAAAATAAGTACCATCCAATCCGGGACTGCCTGAACAGCCTTGCGTGGGACGGAACGGAGCGCATCCGATATGCCCTGCACCACTTCCTTGGAGCTGAGGTCAGCGAGTATAGCTATGAAGCCTTGAAGCTGTTTATGCTGGGGGCGATTACGAGGGCATTCAAGCCCGGCAGCAAGTTTGAAATCATGCTTTGTCTGGTAGGCGGTCAGGGAGCGGGTAAGTCTACCTTCTTCCGGCTGCTGGCTCTCCGGGACGAGTGGTTTTCGGATGACCTTCGCAAGCTGGACGATGACAATGTGTATCGCAAGCTGCAAGGTCACTGGATTATCGAAATGTCCGAGATGATGGCAACCGCCAACGCCAAGAGCATTGAGGAAATCAAGTCCTTCCTGAGCCGCCAGAAGGAGGTTTACAAAATCCCCTACGAAACCCACCCGGCAGACAGACCGAGACAGTGTGTATTCGGCGGCACCTCCAACGCTCTCGACTTCCTGCCCCTTGACCGTTCCGGCAATCGCCGCTTTATTCCGGTCATGGTGTACCCGGAGCGGTCGGAGGTTCACATTTTGGAGGACGAAGCTGCTTCCAGAGCCTACATCCGGCAGATGTGGGCAGAAGCCATGGAAATTTACCGCAGCGGAAACTTCAAGCTGAAATTCAGCCCGGAAATGGCAAAGTACCTGAAAGAGCATCAGCGGGACTTCATGCCGGAGGACACGAAAGCCGGACAGATTCAGGCCTATCTGGACAAGTACACCGGGGACACGGTCTGCTCCAAGCAGCTCTACAAGGAAGCCCTGAACCACACTTTTGACGAGCCGAAACAATGGGAAATCCGGGAGGTCAATGAGATTATGAACCAGTGCATTACTGGCTGGCGTTATTTCTCCAATCCGAGGATGTTCGTAGGATTCGGCAGACAAAAGGGCTGGGAGCGTGAAAAGACAGCAACGGACAATGGCAACCCGTCCGACAAAATCCCTGACGGGTTTGTGGAGATAACGGAGCAGATTGAGCTACCATTCTGAAAATGACAGCCCGTTGCCCTCTTTGTTGCAATCCCGTTGCCGACCCGGTTGCCGGGAAAAGCCTTGATTTCCAACGCTTTTTTCCTTCTGACAACCAAAACAACAGAAAAATAAAAGAAAAGTAAATAGATAACCAAAAGCCAGATGGAGAATGTATTTGAGGTCTTTTGAAGTCCGTTGCCGGACTTCGTTGCTGACCGTTCTCTGCCTGGCACATTTCATTTATGGAGGTTGAAGAAGCTGCCGGATATTACCACATCGGAGAAGGAAAGCTGCGGATGCTCATTGACGGGCATCCCAACGAGGATTTCTATGTGATGAACGGAAACCGTGCCCTCATTAAGCGTGAGAAATTCGAGCGGTATCTGGATCAGGCAACGGCAGTATAAAAAAGTGCTTGGCAGAATTGCCGATTTCCTATGATAGACCTATACGGAGAGCCAAACTTGTGCTATTATAACGGTGCAAGTCTGGCTCTCCTTTTACAGTAAAGGAGAGATTTCAATGAGTGAAAAAAGACGAGATAACCGCAATCGGATTTTGCATGAAGGCGAGTACCAGCGTGCAGACGGGAGGTATCGGTTCCGTTACATTGACGAGGACGGAAAAGAGAAAAATGTGTACAGTTGGCGTTTGGACAAAAACGACCCCATGCCCAAAGGCAAGAAACGGGAGCTTTCGCTGCGAGAGAAAGAAAAGCAGATTGAAGCGGATTTGTTTGACCACATCGTAACCAACGGAGGCAATTACACGGTGCTGGAACTGGTGGAGAAGTATGTGTCCCTGAAAACGGGTGTCCGGCACAATACCGTTGCCGGGTACAAGACGGTAATCAATGTTCTGAAAAAAGAAGCATTCGGGAAACAGCGCATTGACAAGGTGCATTTATCGGATGCAAAGGCGTGGCTCATCAAGCTTCAGCAGGTGGACGGCAGGGGCTACAGCTCCATTCATTCCATCCGGGGCGTTCTCAGACCGGCTTTTCAGATGGCGGTGGACGATGACCTGATTCGCAAAAATCCCTTTGGATTTGAGCTGGCATCGGTGATTGTCAACGATTCCGTAACCAGAGAAGCCATCACCCGGAAGCAGGAGCGGGAGCTGCTGAAATTCATCAAGGAAGATGCACATTTCAGCAGATACTACGATGCAATCTATATTCTTTTTCATACCGGGCTTCGTATTTCCGAGTTCTGCGGACTGACGGTTTCTGAGATTGAGTTTGATGAAATGCGTATCAAGGTAGACCATCAGTTGCAGCGCACCTCCCAGATGAAATATGTGATTGAGGAGCCTAAGACAGAGAGCGGTACCCGCTATGTGCCGATGACCGAAGAAGTTGCAGCCTGTTTCCGCAGAATCATTGCCAGTCGTGAAGCACCGAAGGTCGAGCCAATGGTGGATGGGTATATCCGCTTCCTGTGTCTGGATAAAAACGATATGCCAAAGGTAGCCCTGCACTGGGAGAAGTATTTGGAACACATCGTTGAAAAGTACAACAAGATTTACCGCATCCAGATGCCGAAAGTAACCCCTCATGTATGCCGACACACATTTTGCTCCAACATGGCAAAATCCGGAATGAACCCGAAGACATTGCAGTATATCATGGGTCACTCAGACATCAGCGTAACCCTGAATGTCTACGCCCATGTAAACTTCGATGATGCCAAAGCCGAGGTGCTTCGGGTAGCGAATGGCTGAAAAAGCCCGTTGGTAAAGCCGCTGACTATACCAATGAATTTACCAATATTGCAGGGAAAAACATGAGAAGATACGGGACGATTTGAGAAGATACCCCGGAAACAGCAGGGGTATCAAAACCCGAAAAACCCTGTGATACCAAGCATTTGAGAAGAAATACAAGACTTATATGGAGTTATAAAAAGATGATAAAAGTACTATTTATATGCCACGGCAATATTTGCCGCAGTCCCATGGGGCAGTATATTCTGCAGGACATGGTTTCCCGGCGGGGACTGGAGACCAGGTTCGAGATTGACTCCGCCGCGGTGAGCCAGGAGGAAATCGGAAATCCCGTCTATCCCCCTGCCCGGCGGGAGCTGGAAAAGCGGGGCGTGACCTGCGGCGGTCACCGGGCACGGCAGGTAACCATGGAAGACTACCGGCATTTTGACCGAATTTATTATATGGACGAAAGCAACGCCAGGTATCTCGCCCGGCTTCTGCCCCGCAACCCCGACAAAATCCGCCCGCTGCTTGACCGGGACGTGGCCGATCCCTGGTACACCGGGGATTTTGCCCAAACCTATGCGGATATTCTGGAGGGCTGTCAGAAAATATTGGAGGAATTCTAAGTGAACAGAGAACTGCTGGAGGAAAAGCTTTCGGAGCTGCCGCTGTACATCTATGATTTTATTGACCCGCAGGAGCTGGAATTCTCCGACCGCATCCGCTGGATCTGCCGGAATGAGTGCCCCAAGTATGGCACCACCTGGGCCTGTCCCCCCGGCGTGGGCACTGTGGAAGAATGTCATGCACGGTGCATGGTTTACCATAACTGCCTGCTGATTTCCTCCATTGCCGAGGTAACGGACATTGCGGATATTGACGAGACCCTGGCTACCCGTCCGGCCCACGAGGAGCTGACAGAGCAGGTGGCGGAGCTTTTGCGGGAACAGGGGGAGAAGCCCTACATTCTGTCCACCCAGGCCTGCGCCATCTGCGACCGCTGCGCCATTCTGGACAACCAGCCCTGCCGGTTCCCGGAGAAGATGCACCCCTGTGTGGAGAGCCACGGCATCAACGTGGTGCCCATTCTGGAAAAACTGGGACTGGATTTCCAGTTCGGCTCCAATGTGGTCACCTGGATTTCCTTGTTATTATTCTAAGGCAAAGAAAACCGTGTCATCCCGAGGGTCGTCGAGGGATCTTGGCACCGATTTTACCTGATTCAGTAATGAACGTGCGTAGATCCTTCGACTCGCTTGCGCTCGCTCAGGATGACAGACTACTCAGATAAATTGTGCTTTAGCTGCACAGGCGCGGGAGCGCCCATGGCTTCCCCCGGGGGGGAAGCTGTCGAGCGTAGCGCGACTGATGAGGATCGGCGAAATGTATCGATTGTGAATGCAGTTCGTAAAACGGTACAATTTTTGAAGGCTGTTCCTTCTAATTTGTCTGCATTCCGTATCAGAGGATGTCGCCGTTCCTCATCCGCCCCCTGCGGGGG